>JAJRQT010000135.1 GCA_024280115.1 Bacteroidota bacterium
ATGAATATTTTTTTAGGTTTAACCGGAGAAATCATAGGATTTCAATCTTAGATAAAATTATTGAAAGATGTGTACTACATGAACCTGTGAGCTATGCAATGATTAAATCAAATGCGATCTAAATGGGTAACCCTATAAATTAATATCAATAAAAAAAGGGTCTTAATGGACCCTTTTTTTATTGAATTTACTTAGTGATTTTTCTTACTGGACAACACCTTCGAGCACATCTTTCATTGCTACCCTTGTGCCATCTTTATAAGGAACAATCCATGCATCATTCACTCCCATTTCTCTAAGATACTTTTTGAATGTATCAGCCTCCCAATAATCTCTATATTTTCCCAGCGTGATTTTCTGAACACCATCAGCATCAGATTCTCCACCAAAATTTTCGTTGTTTTCAAAATACTTTGAAAGGTCTTTATTTCTAAATGCTCCTATTTGAACTTTGAAAATGACTCCATCATCCGATACTACAGGGGCACCTGCCGGTTGACTTGCACCTTCTTGTTTAGCTTTGGCAATTGCTTTCTTAGCTGCGTTTACCTGGGCTTCCATTTTTCTGTTTTGCTCTGTAAGTTCAGCGATTTTGGCATCCTTCTCCCCCATACCTGCCTGAAGACTTGATAACTGACCTTGAATACTACTCATTTCAGATTTCAGGGATTCATTTTCTTCATACATCCTTTTGAATTGCTCAGGAGTAGTCTTTTTAAGTTTCTTTTTCCACTCTTTCTTTTCCTTTTTTGTGAGCTGGGCCGTGGCAACATTTGCGGCTGACAAACAAAAGATTATTGCTACGATAAATACTATGTTTTTCATTTCAGTCGTACTTTTAAAGTTTACTTTTGATTTCTCCGAAAGTACTTAAATATTTTTGCAAATACCAAATGCAAAATTGTACTATTTTAAGTATAAAGTCACATTGAAGCGACTAATTGATATTTATATTTAAAAATACGGTTTTTGTGAAATACTACAGGCAATTGAAAAATGCACCGGTAAATTTCAAATATATACAATTATTTATACAGGAAAAGAACAGATATAACCTGGCTCAAATAATTAATTGTAACCGATCCAAACTGCTACGATAAGCGCAAAAGAACCGACAATCCAAAATTTTAACATTAATGGAATTATAAATTTAAACCATCGATCATATGGGATTCCTGCTATTCCAATAATTCCCATAAGTACCGCATTTGTCGGGACGAGCATATTGGTAAATCCGTCTCCAAATTGATACGCCAATACAGCTATCTGCCTGCTCACACCGGTCAGGTCCGCGATCGGAGACATAAGCGGCATAGTAACATAAGCCTGCCCACTTCCCGAAGGGATGAAGAAATTTAAAAGACTCTGAATCAAGTACATGCCTACAGATGCCAGCTCCGGTCCAGTCTTTTGAAGCGGTATGGAAAGTGCGTTAACAATCGTATGTAAAACCTGGCCATCTTCCAATAAGAGCGCAATAGACCTTGCAAATCCGATAAGCAAAGCTGTCATCGTAAGTTCACTTGCACCGATGGCAAAAGCTTTTGCTGCTTCGTTCGGATTCATTCTGCCAACGAATATCACCGCCACGGCCAAACCAAAAAATACCGCACTTAATTCCGTGAGGTACCAATGCCATTTTGAAATCCCATAAACGATTAATCCTAAAGCAAATAGGGTAAGTGTCATAATCATCCAATGGACTTTTTTGAGATTTGGATAGGACTTGGCAACCGAACTCCTATTATTTTCACTATTGTACATTAAACTTGAAGACGGATTTTTTATGACATTAAGTGCATATTTCTGTACATGATGCCACCCGATCAGAAAAAAGGGAATGAACAAAATGAGCCTATACCACAAGCCTGAAGTAGGTGGTAATTCAGCAACTTCCTGGGCAATCATGACTGTAAATGGATTTATTGCTGCTACTCCATACCCAACTCCATAACCTACCACCATTATTGCCACAGCAGAAACAGTATCCATTTTTATTCCGATACTAAGGGCAATCAAAACAGATATAAATGTAAGATATTCCTCTGCCATTCCCAAAGTGCTTGAGCCAATCGAAAAAACAAGCATACATACAACGATTAATATTTGAGGCTTTGAGCCAAATTTTTCAAGCATTTTCCCTAAAAAAGCATCAATTGCCCCTGTAGATTTTATAACCGATAGCGCTCCTCCAATAATGAAAATAAAGAAGATAATGCCCTGGCTATCCGCAAATGCCCTTGGCAAAACAGTGAACAAGCTCCAAACACTCAATAAAGATTTTTCAGGATACTGTTCATAACTATCCGGAACTACCTCTGACCTGCCGTGTTCATTTTCCAGAACTTCAAAACTTCCCTGAGGAAGAATATATGTTAAAACCAAAGCAAAAACCATCATGCCAAAAAGTAGCACAAGTGTATGAGGAACTTTAAATTTCATAATTAATGGTTAATTTAAAATTGACGAAAGAACTGAATCCAGCTTTGAATACGGTTTTATTTCAATGTTAATTTTTGAAACATCCAATCCCTTTGTATTATAATTGGAAATATAAATTTGGTCAAAACCTAGTTTTTCTGCCTCCATAATCCTGCTTTCTATTCTGTTAACTGCACGGATTTCCCCGCCAAGACCAATCTCAGCAGCAAAACACACTTTTTTCGGAATAGGAATTTCCTCCAGCGAAGAAATGATGGAAACGGCTACAGCTAAATCTATCGCAGGATCATCAATTCGCAGTCCACCTGTAATATTCAGGAATACATCCTGCATTCCCAATCTGTACCCACCCCGTTTTTCAAGAACAGCCAGCAGCATGTTGAGCCTTTTCGAATCAAAACCTGTTGAGCTTCGCTGGGGTGTTCCATAAGCAGCGGAAGAAACCAATGATTGAATCTCGATCAATAAGGGTCGGTTCCCTTCCAGTGATGCACCAATCGAAATGCCACTCAATCCGTCGTCTCGTTGCGAAATCAATATTTCTGATGGGTTCGAAACCTGTCTCAATCCATTACTTTGCATTTCATAAATGCCCAACTCTGAGGTAGAACCAAATCTGTTTTTAGTAGTTCTCAATATTCTATAGCTCAGATGGCGATCTCCCTCAAACTGAATAACGGTGTCCACCATGTGTTCAAGGATTTTAGGCCCGGCCAGGGACCCATCTTTTGTAATATGGCCTATTAAAAACACTGGTGTATTGGTCTTTTTAGCAAATTTCATTAGCTCACCGGCACACTGGCGAACCTGCGTAATACTTCCTGAAGCCGCGTCCACTTTATCAGTAAAAATAGTTTGAATTGAATCAATGATCAGAATAGATGGCCTCAATGCCTTTATCTGAATAAAAATTGAGTTGAGATTGGTCTCGGTTAGAATGTAAAGTGACGAGGATTGATGCCCGATTCTTTGAGCACGCATCTTAAGTTGCTGTTCGCTCTCCTCTCCGGAAACATATAAGATGTCCGCAAAAGTCATCCTGAGGGCAATTTGCAGCATCAGTGTAGATTTGCCAATCCCAGGTTCTCCACCAATGAGCACCATTGACCCACTCACCAGTCCTCCTCCTAACACCCTATCCAGTTCAATATCTTTTGTTTGTATCCGGAATTCATTGCTTATTTCAATTTCATCAATTGCAACAGGTTTAGATTTCGGAATTTTTGGACCTTTTTCATCAACCCAGTCCTGAGGTTCGAAAGCAGCAAATACCTCTTCTACGAAAGTGTTCCATTCACCACAGCTTGGACATTTACCCAGCCATTTGGGAGATTGTACCCCACAATTCTGGCAGAAAAAAGCGGTTTTCTTTTTAGCCATTGTTCATCTGGTAAAGTTCTTTATTTATAAAAGGAATCAGCGCCAATATAATGGCATGTCTATAGTACTCCACTCGATCGATCACATTATTTGTCAAAATTCCAACTGCACCGTTGCCTTGTTTTGAATTATTTCTCTTAAATACCATATCATCTGCATGGCCAAGCTCCATTCCCTGATTAATGAGATCTACAATTCTTGGTGGAAGTTGAAAAGTAGATGTTCGCGCTTTCCCAGCTCTGCGTTCACCCAGGATAACAACCCAGGCAAAAGCTTCCATCTCATCACCAATCTTTTGAATCCCACCTTCTATTCCAACAAAAAAGTTGCCGCCAGGGAATTTTACTTTCAAATTCCTTGCCCTGTTTTCAGCGCCGAGTAGTGTATCCTCATCAGTCATTGGTTGGTCTCCAACTCCGGAAGAAACTGATTTACCAATAAATTCCATCCGGGAGTTATTGCTGAATACCTCTTCAAATCCGTGCCTTGTGCATTCAATCTTCACCGGGTTTTTAGATCCGATATAAACTTTTTTCAACATAATGGAAGAATAGCTTGAAAATTCATCCATAAAAATAATTCAAAAATTGACAATCGTTAAACCATTCCTATTTAAGTCTCTGATTATTTCAATCTATTAGTTCTGGCAAATATTAGAATTATGGAATATAAAATCATTTAAACTTGCCTTACCCATCCTGGGACCAACAAAGAGGAGATTCCAATACAAATAAAAAGGAAGCTACACTCACTTTAGAACAATTGAATAGAGTTTATTGCATCGCTGAATGATCATCCTACTCTATTGTTCGTTAATATATTTACTTTTACACAATGAGAATTTTATGTCCTTCGTTTAGAATATTAGTGAACTAAATTAATAAAAATGTAGTTAGTTGTCTAAAGGTTAATTCATCTTACAATTATAACCATTACTGTAAATATGGCCATTCAATGAAAAAATTAATAATATTTTTACTACTTGCATTCTTTATATATTCATGTACAAGGCCACCTGCACAACCGTGGCAACCAACCAAGTATAAGAAGCATAAAAACAGATAGTCTCTTGATAAAATATCCAAAGATAAACACCCCTCTGACAGAATTATTAAAAATTCAATATCCAATAATTATGGCTCCAATGTTTTTGGTTTCTAATACCAAAATGACCATTGAAGCTACAAAAGCTGGAATTACAGGCGCAATTCCCGCCTTAAATTACAGGACAGACAGCGAGTTCAGATCTGCTCTGGAAGAATTAAAAAAAAATGCAGAAGGCCCTTTTGGCATTAATCTCATTGCCAATAAATCGAATATTAAATTAAAGGATCAGCTCAATGCCTGCCTGGACTTTAAAGTAGATTTTATAATTACCTCTCTTGGAAATCCATTCAAAATCATTCGTGATTGTCATGAACAGGGTATTTTAGTTTTTTGTGATGTCATCGATGAGTATTACGGGGAAAAAGTATCAGCGCTAAAACCTGACGGCTTAATTGCTGTTAATAATCAAGCTGGTGGACACGCCGGGAAATTAAGCAGTAAAGAATTAATTAGCCGCTTAAAATCAGTTTCTAATCTTCCCATCATATCAGCAGGAGGAGTAGGCACGGGGGCACAATTAAGGGAAAAACTTGGAGAAGGAGCATGTGGAATTTCAATGGGGAGTCCATTTATTGCCACAGATGAGTCACCGGTTTCCTGGGAATATAAGGAAGCGTGTATCAACTATTCCGCTGCGGATATCGTTATGACAACCAAACTGAGTGGAACCCCATGTACAGTTATCAACACTCCCTATGTTCAACAAACAGGGACAAAACAGAATCTGTTTGAGTCATTCCTAAACAAAAATAAAAGATTTAAAAAACTGGCGAAAATGCTCACTTTTTATAAAGGGATGAAATCTCTTAAAAAGGCAGCTTTCCATTCCACGTATCAAAGTGTTTGGTGCGCCGGGCCTTCTATTGAGCATGTAACTGAGATATTGCCCGTCAAAAGCCTTGTCCATAATTTACTATCGGAATATCAAGAAACAGAAAATGTATTTTGACCTCTCATTTATTTTACTGCGCTTATGATTTCTGCAAAAATGATATTTAAAATACTCCCCTGGCTGCTTTTAGTCATAATAATTTATATGCTGTATCTGACCAATAATTGGCCATTTGTGGAAAAAGATAATCAAAATCAGCATATAATTGATTCTTCAGTTATACTAAAAGAAGTTGAAAGTCTTGGAAAACTTGAACTTGTGAAGTATAATTTCAAAGAGGTATTTGAATACAAAAGACTGAGTAATGGAAAAATCATTGGAAATAGTTTGCTCAATTCGTATGACTACGATCCCGATTTGAGCGTGATATTAATTGCTTCCGGTGAGGCAGTTGGATGTATAGATTTAACAAAAATTGAACTATCTGATGTGGGCATCAATGGCGATTCTGTGATAATATCTCTTCCCGCTCCAGAACTTTGTTACCATAAACTTGATATGGAAAATACAAAAATCTACAATTTTAGTGATGAGAGTTGGTGGAGCCGACTGTTTTCCGATGAAGATGAGAAAAGTAAAATCTTACAAATGGCTTATAGAAAAGCAGAAATCAGATTGAAAGAAGCCGCCATAGAATCCGGAATTTATCAATCGACAAATCAAAATGTAACAATTATGCTGAAGCCGATCCTAGGACAATTGACTGGAAAAATAGTATATTTTCACACCTCATTACCGGAAAATGAATTAGAGGCGGAACTATAGTCTGTCATTCAAAATAGACCAAACCAATTCCATTTCAAACCCTTTGTTGATCATATACCTGGCAGTTTTATTCTTTATTGTATAAATGTCTCCCGAAATTTGGGTAGATTTTTTATCAATCAATTTGATCATGGTTTGCTCATACTCCTCATCGGGAATTTCTTTTAATGCCTGATTAATGCAATACTCAGAAATATTTCTGTGTTTCAATTCATAAACAATCTTTTTTTTTCCCCAGCGCTTAAGCCGGAATTTCCCACTGGCGAAGGTCCTTGCAAATCGCTCTTCGTTTACAAAATTTTCAATGATTAATTCTGACAAAACCTCTTCGACTTCATCTCTATGCAATCCTAAACTATAAAGTTTGTCTCTTACTTCTTGCTGGGTCCTTTCCTGATATGCGCAGTAAGTGCCTGCTTTTATTTTGGCGGCTTTCATCGCCTCTGTCCTCATGACATTTTGGGTTATATTTTATACCAAAGAAACGAATTCCATTTACAATGAACAACTATCATTTGAAAGCTCTATCCAAGGAGCATCTTGAAAAAAACCGAGTAGATCACAAGTGATTTGATAATCCTTAAAACCAATCTCCAATTAATGAATCTAGGAAATAGTATTAACAAATTATCCAATAAAATTTGGTATAGTTATTGATTATACTTTAAAAAATGAATTCAAAGATTCGGATATCGGTTTTAGTATTAGGAGTTGTTGTTGCGATGATATGTATAATGACAGCAATTCCAGGTGTGGCATTTAAAAAAGAAAAGCATTTATCAAGGCTGGATAAAAACACACAAGGATCAACAACAGATCAGTCGCATCTCTTCAATTTGCAATAGAACATGATTAATGGCTAATCCACAACTTCAGCCAATGAAAGCAGGGAAGAGCTAATTTTTAAGCCGGAAGCTTCTATGTTCTTTTTGCTGACTTTAAACCCCAGCTTAGATCCATTGATTGTAAAACATATCGGGATTCCATATTTAATCAGATCATCTTCCGACACAAACAAAGTGTTACTGGTATTTGAATCTTCAAACAAATTAAGAATTTTGGCCTTGTTGGATTTTGGAGTATAAACCAACTGACTTGCACTGACGTCCCCGGCATTATTCACCTTTACCACCTTTATCTCTTTTCCGGAAACTTTTTTCCCATTAAAATTATACTCAACCTCTTTAAAAGCTGTTTCGCTTCCATAAACACCAATAGTGAAGTTTTCGCCAATATTATTCCATTGGATGTGTTTTGTGAAATTATACATAAATAAAGAATGCAGTTTATAAATACTTGCCTGTGCCTGAACCGTGCCTTGATTTATAATACAAAAGAATACAGCGGCTATGATTATCTTATTAAGATTTCTATACATGAGTACAAAAAATAATTCTAAAAAATTAAAAAATACTTACTCAATATTTTTAAGAAATTAAAATTAGGTGGAATAAATGCAATAAAAAGTGGATGTTTTATTTCTATATTACATAAGGTGGTAAATCTACAAATCCAGCTTATATCAAAAGTCTTATCCTGATACTAAATCTGTATTCTTTTAATAACTTCAGCTTTTCCTTATAAAAAGATGTGGCAACTTTTAATATTTAAACTCCATAACAAATTTGAGGCAAGCTTTACAAATGAAACCAATCCGGATAGGAATTAGAAATGAACATCCAGGTACCATCCCTGAAGATGGGGTGAGCGAGATTGAAGAATTTCCGACCTAAGAATTTATTTATGATTATCCCTTAAAACAACCGCAGAACTCAATTAATAATTCTATACTACCTAAAGTTCGATTTGTTCACCCATGGCATTTGTAAATATGTAATCAGTGATGGCCAGTGACGAATCTTGAATTAAAGTAATTTTTTTCTTGTATTTTAATAACCACATCCATTTTTTAGAAACTATTCCATTGGTAAAATATGCATATAGATATGGGTGCATGCTAATGGTTATGGATTTCTCATTTTGTTTACTTAGAAGGTAATCCAAATCTCTCTCAATTTGGTCTGAAATAAGTATCGAGGTGCAATTTTTCCTGATCCACCACAAGAAGGACAGGTTTCTGTCGTTTTGATGTTCATTTCAGGTCTGACTCTTTGCCTTGTGATTTGCATCAGGCCAAATCTGGATAGTGGTAAAGCGGTAAATTTAGATCGGTCATCCTTCATAAACTCTTTCATCTTTTCAAATAAAAGTCGCTTATTCTCCGCCTTTCTCATATCGATGAAATCAATTACAATGATTCCACCCATATCCCGGAGCTGAAGTTGTCGCGCCACCTCTTTGGCAGCTTCAAGATTGGTCTTAAGGGCAGTACTTTCCTGGTCTGATTCTACAGCGGATTTGTTGCCGCTATTTACGTCTATCACATGTAGTGCTTCAGTATGTTCAATAATCAAATAGCCACTTCCTTTGGGTAGGCTTACGGATTTTCCAAACAGTGATTTAAACTGTTTCTCTATTCCATGGCTTTCAAATATTTTAGCTTTACCGGTATAGTACTTTACAATTTTTCCTTTTCCCGGAGCAATTTCTTTGGTGAATTGTTTGAGCTCCTCATAAATCACTTTGTCATCTACAATTACACTATCGAAGGATTCATTCAATACATCTCTCAGCAGTGAAGATACCCGACTCATTTCACCAATTATCTTATCTCTGGGTTTGGCATTTTTCAGAGTTTTTATGCCAATTTTCCATTTATCAACCAGATTCCGAAGATCTCTATCAAGCTCTGCAACATCTTTTTTTTCAGCTACAGTCCTTATAATCACTCCAAAATTATCTGGCTTTATGGAAGACAATAATCGCAACAACCTTTTGCGCTCTTCACCATTACTTATTTTTTTTGAAATACTGACAGCCTGAGAAAAAGGAACAAGCACAATGTTCCTCCCGGCTAATGACAACTCACATGATAGACGAGGCCCTTTTGTAGAAATAGGTTCCTTAACGACCTGAACCAGAATTTTCTGGTTTTTTGTTAAAGCCTGGCTAATTTTTCCAAGCTTATTGATGTCAGGCTCATTTTTAAATTTGCCCAGATCAGATGAAGGATGCTTACCAGTTAATGCAAATTTTGTGAATTTATTGAGAGAACTTACTTGTGGGCCAAGGTCTAAATAATGCAAAAATGCATCTTTTTCGTAACCTATATCAACAAAGGCTGCATTTAGTCCTGGAACAACTTTTTTTACAGTTCCCAAATAAATATCACCAACTGTGAATTTATTTGCATTTTCCTCATTATGAAATTCAATGAGGCTTTTATCTCTTAAAAGGGCTATTCGACATCCTTTAGGAGTTGAATTTATTACTAATTCACTACTAGACGCCATTTTTAAATTTTATTTATAGAAGCCCTCTATACTAATATGAAGAATATTACTTCTTCTTATGTCTATTTTTCCTAAGACGCTTTTTCCTCTTATGAGTAGCTATCTTATGTCTTTTTCTTTTTTTACCGCAAGGCATAATTAAAATAATTTCTATTTATTAATTTTATTCAAATAATCTTCTGATGCATCTGCTAATTCTCCGCTTATACCAAGCTCAACAACTTTTTCGAAATACGGTTTGGAATCATTAATCTTCCCCTGCTCATATAAGCAATAGCCCAAATAAAAATGAGCCTCCGGATTACTGGCATTAATTTGCTTCAATTTCTCAAAGCGCTCTATCGCCTTATCAAATTGACCCGAATTAATTGCTAAAATACCCAAATTGTAAATTGCCAATTCATTTTCAGGATCTTCCTCCAAAACTTCTCTTAGCATCATGATCCCCTGCATTGGATTAGCTCCAACTACATAGGTCATCGCCAATTTCGATTTCACATTAAGCAATGAAGCGTTTTCTTCTAAAACTCTTATATAATATTCCTGAGTTTTCTCAGAAAGATATTTTCTCCTCGATTGATCAACAGCAAAATTAAAGGCCTGATAATAACCGTCACCTGCGATAATTAAATTTTCAATAGATGGGTTTATTAAAGCTCTGACCTCTGTGTATTTCGCTAAACTGTCTAATTTTCCGACAATTTTATACGTTTTTGCCAAAGAGTCTGCAAATATAATTCTTTTTTCCTGATTTTCAGCATTTTTATAGGATTCATACCAAGAATCAATCTTTGCAAGAAGCGTGTCAGATATTTGGATTGAATGATTGCGATTATTAATCGGTTGGCTTTCTGATTCATTCGTTTCTTCATTTTCTCCCTGAATATCCTGTTCAGAGTTATTCACAACATATCTCGGCAACATGTATAGCAATATAGATGTTACAACCACGAATAGTAGTAAAAAAATTCTGGATTTTGTCATCAAATCCTATTGGAGAATTAAGGTAAATAGAAAATCTATGAATTAACTTTCTTTACCTTAGAACTGTTTTTTATTTTTTCAATAAAAACTTTTGAGGGTTTGAAACTTGGAACATAATGTTCATCAATCACAATAGCTGTGTTTTTCGATATATTCCGGGCAACTTTTTTAGCTCTTTTTTTATTTACAAAACTTCCAAAGCCTCTCACGTAAATATTATCTCCGGAAGCCATAGAATTTTTTACTACACTAAAAAAAGCTTCAACTGTTATTTGAACATCCGCTTTATCAATTCCGGTTTGGTCAGCAATCTGGGTTATTACCTCTGCTTTAGTCACTATATTTATCTTTTAATTATGTAAAAAACTCTTAAGTAATAATTTTGAGGCACAAATTTAAATGCTCACATGACAATTAAAAATGAAAACAACAAAAATATATGACACTGGACAAATTAAAGTTAAATTGAATTGAATATTGATCGTATCATATCAGCTCTTTTGTTGTGGTATAACCAAAATAAAAGAGATTTACCATGGCGACAAACCAGGGACCCTTATAAAATATGGCTGTCCGAAGTTATATTACAGCAAACAAGAGTAGAGCAGGGACTACCCTACTATTTGAAATTTATTGAACAATATTCAAATATATTTAAATTGGCCAAGGCGCCAATTGATGAAGTATTGAGGACCTGGCAGGGCCTTGGCTACTACACCCGGGCAAGAAACCTACACAAATGCGCAAAGACCATTGTCGAACAATATAAAGGAAAATTCCCCGAGGCACGCAGCGAACTTTTAAAATTACCGGGGATAGGGCCATATACATCGGCAGCAATAGCTTCTATATCTTTTGGTAAAAAAGAAGCTGTTGTTGATGGTAATGTTATTCGGGTAATCACGCGATTGTTCGGTATTGAAGAAGATATTTCAAGCTTGAAAACCATTAAAAGGGTAACTTCTATAGCAGAATCCTTAATTACGAATTCAAATCCTGACATATTCAATCAGGCCATCATGGAGTATGGCGCAACACAATGCAAACCAAATAAACCCCTGTGTGAGGAATGTATATTTATGGATATTTGCATTTCCAGAATTAAAAATATACAGCACAAAATACCGCTTAAATCAAAAAAGATAAAAAAACGAAAAAGATTTTTTAATTATTTAGTAATTCGTTTTAATAATAGGATGTTGATGAAGAAACGCAATGGAAACGATATCTGGCATGGGCTTTTTGAATTTTTACTATTAGAAGCAGAGTCTGAAAAAGATTTTATGGAATTACAGCTTCCTTCAGTTTTAAAGAAATTTTCAAATTATTGGGTCCTTGAAACTATTTCACCGTCCTTTAAACATGTTCTGACACATCAGATCATTGATTGTAAATTTTATGAAATAAAATTTAGTAAATCCATCACAATAGAAAATTATGATTGGTTTAGCTATGAGGAAGTTGAAATCTTGCCAAAGTCTATTCTTATTGATAGATATTTGAGAGAAAAAATAAATTGATTAGTTTTAAAAAACATTCCTAATTTTGTAAAATAAAAAGAACACTATGAGTGGAGTAAATAAAGTAATATTGATTGGGAACCTGGGATCCGACCCTGAAGTGAGGCATTTGAGTAATGGCTCCATGGTGGCGAATTTCAATATAGCAACTTCGGAATCCTATACCAATAAGAATGGTGAACGTGTCACACAAACAGAATGGCACAGAATAGAGCTTTGGGAAGGGCTTGCCAAAGTAGCCGAACAATACCTGAAAAAAGGGCAATCCGTATATATTGAGGGGAAAATAAAAACAGAAAATTGGCAGGATAGTGATGGAAATAACAGAACTACAACACGGATCAGAGGTTTGAACATGACGATGTTAGGCGGAAGAAATCAGGAGCAGCAAGGTGTGCCCAGTGACCAACAACATCAACAATCGCAAAGGCCAGCTGTATCTGCTCCGGTAGCACCACAGGAGACTGCAAGTACTCCTACACAGTCTGAAGAAGAGACAGATGATCTGCCATTTTAATTGAATATTAATAGCTAGATATTGGAAATTAACATCGACGATCCCGAGCCTGGCTCCTTACTTTTATCAATGGTTTTGCAAGATACACCATCGCTATTTTATATAGTGAGTGGAATATTATTGATAATTCTTTTGATTTTGTCGGGCCTGATATCCGGGTCAGAAGTGGCTTTTTTCTCTATAAATCCAAGAGAAATACTACAATTAAAAAATGGAAGCTCTGTTGAAAAACGGATTCACGAGCTCATTTTAAAGCCCAAAAGACTACTTGCGACGATTTTAATATTAAATAACTTCATCAATATCACCTTCGTTACATTATCCACCATCATATCAACGAGAATCACGGGCACTCATAGCGCTGAAGGAAAGTTGGTAATTGCGCTTACAGCTATTATTACTTTTTTAATCGTGTATTTTGGTGAGGTTGTCCCTAAGATTTATGCAAATCAAAAAACAATCGGTTTTGCAAAACTTACGGTACCGCTGATCAGTATCGCATTTAAATTTTTCAAACCTTTTTCATGGTTATTAACTAATCTTTCTCAGACATTAGAAAAAAAGATACAAAAGAAGGGATATGAAATTTCGGCCGAGCAATTAAACCAGGCGTTGGAGCTGACTACAAACGAAGAAACTTCGGAAGAAGAAAAAGGAATTCTTAAAGGCATTGTGAATTTCGGACAATTAAATGTCAAACAAATCATGAGGTCGAGGGTGGATATAACTGCTTTTGATAAACAGATGAATTTTCATGAATTGATGGATAAAATTAAGAAAAGCGGTTATTCCAGAATTCCGGTTTATGAAGAAACCATCGATAATATAAAGGGCATTCTTTTCAATAAAGATCTTCTCCCTCATTTAGACAAAAAGGAAAATTTTAATTGGCAAAAGCTCTTACGACCAACTTTTTTCGTTCCTGAAACAAAAAAAATTGATACGCTTCTAAAAGATTTTCAGGATAAGCATGTTCATATGACCATTGTTGTTGATGAATATGGTGGCACTTCGGGGCTGGTGACTCTTGAAGACGTTATCGAAGAAATAGTTGGTGAAATACATGATGCCTCTGATGACGATGAGATTATTTACAACAAATTAAATGACAACACCTATATATTTGAAGGGAAGACGGCCATCATAGATTTCAGTAAAATAATAGGCCAGGACCCGGCCTTCTTTGAAAAAGTAAAAGGAGAAAGTGAATCATTGGGCGGATTGATCCTTGAGTTACACAGCAAGCTTCCGGATGCGGGAGAAAAAATAACTTTTGAAAACTATACGTTTATTATTGTCGCTGTAGATAGTCAAAGGATAAAACGCGTAAAAGTAGAAATAAGGTGAATTTAAAAAACATGAAGTATTCAGTGATTATTATCGTGTTGGGATTGACTTTTACTTTTTCATGCCAACAGGAACATATGCCCAAGCCAAAAGGTTACAACAGAATATTGCTACCAGAAAATGAATTTCAAGCATTGCCAGACACATTCCCCTACCAATTTGATTATTCAAAGTATGCGAAGATATTGAAAGACTCGAGTTGGATTGCCGAACCATATTGGATTGATTTGTATTATCCGAATTTTGGGGCCTCAATACAGATATCCTATAAGCCAGTCAATAATAGTGAGCAGTGATTACGAGAATATATGGCAACTGCTTATAAACTTACATCAAAACATCAGGTAAAAGCTTATGCAATTGACGAAGCGGTTATTAAAACAAAAACAGGTAAAACCGCAGTAATTGCAGAGCTAAGTGGCGAAGTGCCAAGCCAATATCAATTCTTTACCACGGATTCAATTAATCACTTTTTACGAGGGGCTCTTTATTTCAATACCGCCACACAAAATGATTCTCTAGCGCCGGTTATACAATTTGTGCAAAAAGACATCATTCGTTTATTGAATACACTTCAATGGCAGGAAGACATTCAAAATCATAAAAAATAATGACCGGGTTTTTCGACACCAGAATTGAATTTCTGAAAGGTGTTGGGCCAGCCAAGGCAGAATTACTCAATAAAGAACTCCAGATTTTTACTTTTGGCAATCTTATTCAACACTATCCATTTCGGTATGAAGACCGGACAAAGTTTCATAGAATAAGAGATGTAAGCAACTCATTGGCATATATTCAGCTTAAAGGCCGGATAATTCGTATAAATATGATGGGCCAGGGAAGAAAGAAAAGACTGGTCGCTTTATTCGCAGATGGAACCGGTGAAATTGAACTCATCTGGTTCAAGGGGGCTCAATGGATGCTTCAGAAGATCCGAGCGGGCGTTGACTATGTCGTATTTGGAAAACCAACCCTTTTTAACAGAAAATTTAATATAGCCCATCCTGAAATTGATCTGTTGACGGAGGCAAATATTGACCATGCATTCCTACAGCCCATTTATCCATCAACAGAAAAATTAAAAGTCAGATACCTGGACAGTAAAGGAATATCAAAGCTGCAAAAAAATTTAATTACTATCACTGGCCAGCACATTAGAGAAAGCCTTTCTGATAGAATTCTGGATGGCCATAAATTGATTCCAAAGAAGACTGCATTGGAAAATATTCACTTTCCAAAGGATCAACACATTTTGAAAAAAGCACAATATCGCTTGAAATTTGAAGAATTTTTTTATTTACAATTAAGATTGATAAAGCTGAAGCTGACCAGGATAGAAAAATTTAAAGGTCAGGTTTTTAATTCGACAAATATCCTGACGGAGTTTTACAACAACCATTTGCCTTTTGAACTAACCAATGCCCAAAAAAAAGTAATCAGGGAAATCTACCGGGATCTGAAATCCGGCAAACAAATGAATCGCCTCATTCAGGGAGATGTGGGTAGCGGGAAAACTATAGTTTCTTTCATCTGCATGCTGGTAGTTATTGGCAACGATGCACAGGTAGCACTTATGGCCCCAACAGAGATTCTCGCTGACCAGCACTACAAAGGACTCAAACCTTTTGCTGATGAATTGGATTTGGAGATTGCAATTCTGAAAGGGTCGTCAAAGAAAAGTGAAAGAAAGATCATTGCTGAAAAGCTGGAAAGTGGCTCGCTAAATATATTGATCGGAACCCATGCATTGATTGAAGATGCGGTTAAATTTAATAACCTCGGGTTGGCCATTATCGATGAACAGCATAGATTTGGAGTTGCACAACGGGCCAAGCTATGGCGAAAAAATCATACCTCGGCGGCAAGTGGGCAATCAATAATTCCACATATTCTGGTCATGACCGCCACGCCAATTCCCAGAACATTGGCAATGACGCTCTATGGAGATTTGGATATTTCCATAATTGATGAACTCCCGGCGGGAAGAAAAGAAATAAAAACCGTGCATAAATATGATTCCCATCGGTTGGAGGTATTTGGGTTTATACGAAAACAAATAGTTTATGGCAGGCAGGTCTATGTTGTTTATCCATTGATTGAAGAGTCTGAAAAGCTGGATTTAAAACATCTAACTGATGGGTTTGAAGCTATTAAACGGGCATTCCCTGAATATCAGATTGGAATTCTGCATGGAAAAATGAAAGCTGCCGCCAAGGATTTTGAGATGAGCCGCTTTGTCAGAAATGAAACGCAAATCATGGTTGCCACCACAGTAATCGAGGTTGGGGTAGATGTTCCTAATGCCACAGTCATGGTTATTGAAAACTCAGAGCGATTTGGGTTGGCCCAGTTGCATCAATTGCGCGGTCGAGTAGGTAGAAGCGTTCATCAATCCTATTGTATTCTCATGACAAATTATAAATTGACCAGGGAAAGTCGTCTGCGCATCAATACCATGGTGAGTACAAATAATGGATTTGATATCGCCGAAGCTGATTTAAAATTAAGAGGCCCTGGCGATTTGATGGGAACTCAGCAAAGTGGCATCCTGGACTTATTGATTGCTGATTTGGGAAAGGATTCGAAAATACTTGAAATCGCAAGACAAGCGGCACAGACGGTATTGGAGGATGACCCAAACCTGGAGAAAGAAGAGAATTTTCCAATTAAACAACAAGTGAAGAGTCAACGCAAATCATCAGTCAACTGGAGTAGAATAAGCTAAGATCTAGTCCATGATTCTAAAGTAATTTATACACATTCCCAAACACCTAAAATAGGTGATTCAACTACACTTGGCAGAACTGAAAACCTGCGAATAGTCTTGCCTCCATGTATTCTGGCAGGACGGGTAGTGAATGCATTCCATTCTAAAAATTGGTTCAATTTGTGACCCAATAACAGATTGCCAATTTGATTATAGATAATTTGGTATTTAAAAACAATTACAATACTTTTGCATTCCGTTTTTCAGTGGGTATGCCCACACTAAAATAAAAAGAAATGTACGCAATCGTTGAAATAGCCGGAACACAGGTAAAAGTTGAGAAAGACAAGTTCTATTATACTCCTTTATTGGAAGGGAAAGATGGTGACAAAGTAGAGTTTGACAATGTTTTACTAGTTGATAATGACGGTAAAATAAAAGTTGGCGCTCCTAAAATAAAAGGATCAAAAGTAACCGGGAAAATTTTAAGTCATCAAAAAGATGATAAAATTATCGTTTTCAAAAAGAAAAGAAGAAAAGGGTATAAAGTTAAAAATGGTCACAGACAACAGTTCACTAAGGTACTAATTGAAGATATAAAGTAATTAAAAATGGCACATAAAAAAGGAGCCGGTAGTTCTAGAAACGGCAGAGAGTCTGAAAGTAAAAGACTTGGCGTGAAAATTTACGGCGGTCAGGTAGCTATTGCAGGAAATATCCTTGTTAGACAAAGGGGTACAACTCATCATCCGGGAGTAAATGTTGGTATGGGAAAAGACCATACGCTCTTTGCATTAATTGATGGAACTGTGAATTTTAAAAAAGGGAGAAAAAACAGGTCTTTCGTTTCTGTAGAACCTATTGAAGCATAAGGTTTGTAAACTTCAAGATATTTAGGAGGCTGAATTTATTTAGCCTTTTTTTTTGCAAAGATTTCCATTTTTGCATTTAAAGGAGCTAAAAACCCATTTTTAATTTTTCGAATAACTTAAATACTCTTTAAAACTTGCTTTGCTTAGATTTGTTAATTGGAATATTATCAGTCCGCATTATTTGATTTTGACTCAAAATGAGGCATTTCTACGCTAAGTATTTGATTAATGCTTTAAATTTAAAACAAAACTTACTTAACCTAATTTTACAACTGTTTGATAAAGTCCTATAATACCCTAGATTTGAATTTACTTTTACTATTAGTCTCACACAATTGAAAGAACATTTAGAAAAGGCTTTATTTTTTTAAAAAATATTGCTGTGGATATTTAATAAAAAGTCGCATTTAGTAAATAAGAAATGACATGTCAAATACAGATGAAAATAACTTTTACTCAGTAATGCTTATCGATGACAATGAAATCGATAATTTGATTAATCAAAAAATGATTGAGGCCGCTAGTATTACTCAACATATTTATACTCATACCGGGGCACGCAGCGCTATTGAATTTTTGAAAAATATTGAAAAGCTGGAAGATGTTGCAGCATCGATTTTACCCGATGTTATTTTCCTCGATATAGATATGCCTCTGATGGATGGCTTCCAATTTCTGGATGAGTTTGAAAAACTCCAGAATAAAACGAAATCAAAGTGTAAAATTGTAATGCTTACATCTTCCATAAATCCACAAGATGTAAACAAGTCTAAGGAGTATCCTTATGTTAAAAAGTATATCAATAAGCCTTTGAGCCAGGAAAATCTTGAAAAATTAGATATATAGTTTGATATATCGTTTTATTTGCGATTGTACATAAAATCCACAATCTGCATTATGCCCGTCCTATATAATTATCAGGCGGGCTTTCATCATAATATCCGCCGCGATAATGTAATCTCATTATTATTGCTTGAATCCACAAGTTGCCGGCTATCGCCTGGCTGCAAGACCGGCGAAAACGATCTCAGTGAAATAAAGACAGTATTAGAGTTGAGGCTTCTTTACTATTCCTTACTTAAACTATTAATAAAATCTTCATCGATATTTACCAATAGAATAGGTGTGAAATAATCTAATTCTACATTCTTGATTTTTTCTGCAAGATTTTGGATTTTGGATTTTTTGTTCTTTTTAGAATCGCTGATGGAGATTTTAAGCATTTTAGTAAAAATTACAATGTGCTCACAAGCGTCTTTTCCTAGTAAGCGGATTTGTCTCTGAATACTATTGATCAACTGATTGAACAAATCATAATCTCTCACCATACAATATTGCAATGCCAAAACTGTTTTAATCTCCAACTGTGCAGCCGGATATTTCTTCAGGCTAATTTCATTTAACAAGTTGTTCACCCACCTCGCTGCTTTATCATAAGTTTTATTGTAATAGCACGACAGCGCTCTGTAGATAACATAGGTAATGTAGTTTGGAATATCATTTTTATCCGGCTCAAAATCATGGAATAATCCTTCATTTTCTTCAGACATATCATCCACAATGCCCATTCGTACATGACGTTTTATTTTTGTCATTAAAAACTGGGCAGGATAAGTATAGAGTGTATAATTGGACAGCAAATCTGAACAGGAATCATTCACTTCTTCAAAGTAATTTTCTGCTTTTCTAAATACTTTGTAATGATCGTAATACTCAAGTTTAAGATATTCAAATACAATCCTCAAATGATAATAGATGGAATCAAGGCTATAATCCTCAAATATTTTTTGAACATTCACTATAATATCTTCGATTGGCTCAAGATCACCTTCGATAGTCTCTTCTTTTTCTACATAGAGCCGGTGATATATATTGATGCAGCTTTGATATACATACAACCTGTGCGATTTGTACAAACTACACACATTGTTCATTTCTTTACTCATCAGTGACAATTCCAACTTAGAAGTCTCATCACCTGAAAGCGCATAAATCCCATATTTCTTAAAATATTCTGCCAACAGGTCCTCTGCTTTATCAACGGCTAGCGTATAAGCTACATGCTTGTTGTAGAGTTGAGAGTAGTTGAAATAATCAGCCGTATTTATATGAAGCTTCTTTAAAAACTTATAAACTATTGTCAGTTCATTAGACAAGTCATAATCCAATAACTCCTTTTCAAGTTTTTTAAGGGTGGCAACTGCGATGGCTTTTTTCTTGGTAAATATGATCTCATTAATATTGGCAACTTTTTTCAGAATATCGGTGCGCGGATTTTCCATCTGTTGCAAAAGGTACTCTTCGATTTTCTGATTGAGTCGTGATCTGAGTGTATAGTAAGCATTGGTATTCACATCCAATTCTTCCATAATTTTGTTATCCGACTGCTGTTTTTCTCGCATAGCGCGGAGAAGAAAAGCTGATTTGTCTGCACTGCTGTCAATGAGAGAATCATAGATTGCTACAAAGTCCTCCTCTGAAAGTTGCTTAATAATGTTTTTGAGCTTAGCCATTCTGCGTTCTTAAAAAATAAGGGAATAAAAATTAATATTTCTATTACTTCAATGAATGTAATATTTAACCGCAAAAGTTAATAAAAAAATTGAATTATCAAGGTTTAATGCTAAAAATTTTAGTTTGCGGGAAATTTTACTTCTTATTTTTTGCTTGGAATGCTTTCTTCCCTGAGTCTAAAAACGATATAAAATTACTGATACTCAGATCGTAAGATTTTGGTTCTACGAGTACTTCTTCATCATAATTCATAATGATGTAAAATGGTTGTGCATTATTATTGAACTTTCTGATTTGCAGGTCAGCATTTTGCTTACCTATTGATTTTTTTACTTTATTATCATAATCAGAAGTGTACCATTCCGATTCTGGCAAATCAGTTTTATCATCTACATAAAGCGCCAGCATAATAAAATCATTGCTCAATCTTTTTCGAACTTCCGGGTCGGACCAGACCCTTGCCTCCATCTCGCGACAGTTTACGCATCCATGGCCGGTGAAGTCGATAAATATTGGTTTTTTCTGCTCCCTGGCACAAGCCAGCGCCTGCTCATAATCGAAATAACCTTTGATCCCATGCGGGAAATGTAAGAAATCAGAATATTTTGGTTGATCACATAATTTTTCTTCATCAGCAACGCTATAAAACTGGCTATTGTTTCCAGCTTCCATCAGGTTAAAATCATGCGTAGAGATCGGGGGAAGATATCCTGCCAAAGCCTTTAACGGAGCGCCAAACATACCCGGAATGAGGTACATCACAAAGGTAAATGTTAATATTGCAAAGATCAACCTTGGAACACCCAGTACCTCCATCGGGCTATCATTTGGCAGCCTGATTTTACCCATCAGATAAAGCCCCATAAAGGAGAAAATCACAATCCAGAAAGCAAGGTAAACTTCCCTGTCCAATATACCCCAGTGATATGCCTGATCTGCTATGCTTATAAATTTCAACGCAAAAGCAAGTTCTAAAAATCCCAATACCACTTTTACAGAATTGAGCCATCCACCGGATTTAGGCAATGAATTTAACCACTCGGGGAATATGGCAAAAAGTGTGAAAGGAATGGCAAAAGCCATCGCAAAAGCAAACATTCCAAGAATTGGTTTTACAATCTGGCCTCCAGCCGCTTCAACTAAAATACTACCTACAATCGGACCGGTACAGGAAAATGATACCAATACTAGTGTGAATGCCATAAAAAATATTCCTGCAATTCCACCTTTGTCTGCCTGCTGATCCGCTTTGTTAACCCATGAGCTGGGCAAGGTTATTTCAAATAATCCAAAAAACGAAAGTGCAAATACTACAAAAACGGTAAAGAATATGAGGTTAGGTATCCAATTTGTCGCCAATTCATTGGCCATTTCCGGGCCCATAAATGGGGCGACAATAGAGCCAATGAGTGTGTAAATCAGCACAATCGAAAACCCATAAAACAATGCATTCCTGATTCCTTGTTTCCTGCTTTTAGCCTTTCCTGTAAAAAAGGTGACCGTCATTGGGATCATTGGAAATACACAAGGTGTGAATAAAGCAGCAAGACCTGCCAGGAAGGCGATGATCATAAAGCTTAATAGTGAATAAGGCGAATAAGAATCTCTTGATTTAAGAAGCCCTGTTTTAGTTTTACCCGGTGCTACAACTTCTGAATTGGCCACATTTTTACCAAAACTAAAATCCTCTTCGAAAGGAATGCATTTCCCATCAACATCGGAGCAAACCTGGTATTCGATCGTTCCGGAAATTCCAAAATCTTCCTTAATAATTTTTATACGTTGATGAAACTCTGCTTTTTCTTTAAAATAGGTCACATCTCCTTCAAAGATCTTATCGTATTTTTTCTTAGCACCAATTGGCTTTATCTCACCGATCAATTTATAACTCTCATTTTCAACGTAGGTAAACGTTGCTGGAATTGGCCCGGGATCCAGGTCAACATCAGAAGAATATAAATACCAACCTTCATCAATGTCAGCTTTAAAAATCAAATCAATTTCATCTCCAGGCTCAGCAGATTTGTTTGAAAGGCTAAAAGTCCATGAAGCAGGCTTTAAAACACCTCCTGTACTTTTTGAAGTATTGTCTGAAGAAGGGAGCTGCAAAGCTTGTGTTTGAAATTGTTTAGGGGAATTGGCATCAGTTTGTACTCCATCGCTTATAACTTTGAAATTATTGAAAGCGAAATCATCATCAAATGGAATGCATTTCCCATCAATATCCGAACACACCTGGTAGGAGTAACTACCCCTGATTACTGGATTTTCACCGGTTATTTTTATTTTTTGCCGGAACTCTCCAAGGCCTTTAAAATAGGTGACATCACCCTCAAAGATCTCGTCATACTTAAGCTTTGGATGAATCGGTGTTATTTCCCCCAGCAACTCATAACTTGAATTGGGTTCAAAAATAAACTCTGTGACCATCGGTCCAACATCAGGGTCAAAGTCAGAAGAATACAAATACCAATTAGGGTCTATGAGCGCTTTAAAAATCAGCTCTACCTCATCTCCAACTTTTACATCTTTTTTCGAAACATCATAACTCCATTTCGCCGGTTCAAGAATCTGAGCGCTAAGTCCATGGAGGATGAATAAAACAAAAAATAAAACAGACAACTTTTTCATAATCTACTTCACATAAAATTTAACGGCCAAAGATGAATTATTCGCTTCATCCAAATTGTTACCAAAATGACATGTAATAATGTACCTCATCCTAAACATTGACAATATAACGGTTGAGCGACATCCTATGTTTACCATTTCGACCAATATCAGAAATCTAAAGTATTTTAAATGTCGTTAGTTAAACTCCTATTATCCCTCTCTGGAGAGGGTGAAGGCCTGCCCACCGGATCAGGTGGGGAGAGGTAAGACAATTATCTTCTTAACTAAACGGCATTGATTAATAATACTTTTTACCACGCATTGGCAACATCATTTATACATTAACACCAATTGATATCTATTATTTTTTGAGCAATGCAAAATGCTTGTGAAACAGGATAATCGTTTCTATTCCCTTTAAAAAATTATTAACTCCAAAACTTTCATTTGGTGAATGAATTGCATCAGAATCCAGCCCAAGACCAAGAAGTATGGAATTTAATCCCAATTCCTTTTCGAAAAGTGCAACAATAGGAATACTGCCTCCATCCCTGGTAGGAATTGGTTTTTTACCCCAGCCTTCTTCATAGGCATTTTCAGCAGCTTTGTAGGCGATGGAATCAATTGGCGTCACAGCGGGCTCTCCTCCATGATGTGCAGTCACCACAACCTTCACTTGTGGCGGAGCAATGGACTTAAAGTGATTTGTGAACAATTTGGTGATTTCATCACTGTTTTGATTCGGCACCAACCTCATGGATATTTTAGCATGAGCTTTAGAGGGCAATACGGTTTTAGCTCCCTCACCGGTATAACCTCCCCAAATACCATTTACGTCCAAAGTTGGCCTGATTCCCAATTGTTCCAGGGCAGTGTAACCCACCTCTCCTGCTAAGGCATCAACTTCCAATTCTTTCTTATACTCTTCCTCGCTAAATGGCGCCGTGGCAATTTTTATTCTATCCTCTTCAGACAATTCAACTACCTTATCATAGAAACCTGGTATGGTAATTCTGTTATTTTCATCGGTCAGGGAAGCGATCATCTTACTCAGAATATTTATCGGATTCCCGACAGCACCACCATAAGTCCCGGAGTGCAAGTCCCTGTTGGGCCCGGTCACTTCTACCTCCATATAGCTCAATCCTTTCAAGCCGGTGGTGATGGAAGGATGTTCGAGTGACAGCATGCTGGTATCGGAAATCAGGATCACATCAGCGGCCAATTTTTCTTTGTTAGCAGTAACAAATATTCCAAGGTTCTCAGATCCTACTTCCTCCTCCCCTTCAATCATAAATTTTACATTGCAATAATGACTTTTCAAACTTGACATGGCATCAAAGGCCTTCAGATGGGCATAAAATTGACCTTTATCGTCTGCTGATCCCCTGGCATAAATTTTATCGTCCCTAATCTCAGGTTCAAATGGTGGAGAATCCCACAATTCTATCGGATCTACAGGCTGAACATCATAATGGCCATATACTAAAACCGTAGGTAATGAAGGATCGATGATCTTTTCTGCATACACGATAGGGTTTCCCGCTGTCTCACATATCTCGGCATTGTCAACACCGGCTTCTTCAAATTTTTCTTTTATATACTCAGCAGTTTGAATGATTTCTTCCTTTTTTGTACTGTCAGAGCTTATTGATGGGATTCTGAGCAACTCAAATAGTTCTGTTAAAAATCGGTCTTTGTTTTGGTCGATGTATTTTTTGAATTCAGCGTGTTCCATTATTATGTTTTTTAAAAAGTCTAAATAATCCGTAATAAAATTATGTATTCTAAACCCTAAAAGAGGTTTTGAATTGCGGTTCGCAAGATATTAAATAGGGAATTGAATAACTATGAGAAATTATAAATAAATAAAAAACTTATTGAATATTGAAAGTCGTTAATTATCTTTGCACTCCCTTTGTAAAAAGAAGGAAAAAGCGAAAGTAGCTCAGCTGGTAGAGCACGACCTTGCCAAGGTCGGGGTCGCGGGTCCGAATCCCGTCTTTCGCTCTTTTTTATTTATTGACTTCTTGATCTGGTCGATTTAGGAACGTATCAAAAGGATGCAGAAAAATCTAAATATTTTAGTTATTGAAGCTATTACCTTCTCTTCAAACAACGCTTCCACTTCTCAACACTTCAAGAATCATAAAATTACCAAGATTTTGGCTAATAATTAGTCGATGCCCGGATGGTGGAATTGGTAGACACGCAGGACTTAAAATCCTGTGGCCGTTAAGGCCGTGTGGGTTCAAGTCCCACTCCGGGTACATTTAAGACCCCTTAATATATTGATATTGAGGGGCTTATTTGTTTATAGGGTGTAAATAGGGTGTAAAAAGAAGGAATAGAGCCTTTGATATTGGATTATATTAGAAATGATTTGTTGACACAGAGGCCTTTTATAAATGATTAAACAATATGAAAAAACTCATCATAATTATAGGATTAATTCTTGTTCAATATAGTACTTATAGCCAAGAACTTGAAGTTTTTAAAAGTGATTCAATAACAGCTGTTAGAAATTTTATTTACATAACCGGTAATGCAAACTCATAGTTAAAGTCCGGTGCGGTAATATTCTCAAGAATTAAAAACTATAATACTGGCCAAGAAATATTTGGTTTCTCCATTGCAACCACATCTTCAGATTCACGATCTAGAGAAATACCAGAAGGAGTAACAATATTGATAAAGCATATTGATAAAGCATCTTGATAACTCAATAACAGAAATATATACTGAATCTGGTGAATACAGTCAAAGAGAAAAGTCTGCTGTAATAGCTGGAGGAGGCAAATATATTGCATTTGCAACCACAATAAGTACATATAGCTACTCATATAGTTGTGAAATTTCAAGGGATGATTTAAAAAAAATTGCTCAATGGGGGATTACCAAAATGAGAATTGACATTCCTGGGCCTGGCTGGAAGGATTTTGACTTAGGTAATAATCCTGCAGCGGCTAAAAAACAGTTAAAATTATTAGCCAGTATGGCCAAGAAGATTGATAATTTAAATATGGAAGAGGTTAAACCTGATAGTTATAATGGATTTTAATTAATCCTTTTAAAAAAGCATTAAAATTTAAATCTGTCCTGTGAAAAAATTTGCCTACCGATGGCGATTAGTGATTGACAATCCAGTTTAAAAATAACCCCCTTTTGAAGGAGATTAATATTTACTCATTAACCTTTCAAACCTATCATAATACCATAAACCATATTACTTTTTCTTTCAAGAGCTTCAATACTTTTCATTGTTCCGGTTTGTTTGTCTCTGTAATGTAATTTTTTTAGCTTCTCAAAGTTATTTTAGAAATGATTTAATTAACAAAAGTGAAACTAATACATTATATTTATGTTTGTTAAGTAAATAATTTAATCATGATTGAACACTCGCTTGGAGAATTTGAAGAATTGGTGCTACTGGTAGTAGCTGCAAATCACACAAAAGCATACGGCGTTTTAATTCTTGAAAACCTGGAAGAGAAACTCAATAAAAAGGTCAACATCTCGGCAATTCACGTGGCGTTGAAGCGCATGGAAAATAAAGGATTTGTCATCTCAAAGTTCGGTGGCATCACCAAAGAGCGCGGCGGAAGGAGAAAGAAATTTTATAACATCACGGCTCTGGGGAAAAAAGTACTGGATCACCAGTATGCCTTGAGAACGAGTATTTACAAGCAAATTCCCGAAATCTCATTTGGTTGATGAAAACCAAAAAGTTGTCTGAATCAGGATATACAGGATTAAACGATTAACAGGATGAAAGAAGAGATAAAAGATGAATTAACTTATAAGAATATAGGTTGTGCTATGAAAATTCATAACACGTTAGGGAATGCCTGCTTGCCGGCAAGGCAGGGCTTTCCTTCGGTCGCCGAAGGCTTGCCGAAGATGCGACAAGAGGTGATCTATCAAAGATGTATGGTAATAGAAATGGAGAAACAAGGACTGGGTTTTGCCAGAGAGGAAGAAATGCCCATTTTTTATGAAGAACTACAAGTAGGGTCAAGGCCTGCTGATTTCGTAGTTGAAAATCAAGTACTTGTAGAACCTAAAGCAACTATCACATTAGAAGATGTCCATCTTGCACAAGGGTTAAATTACCTGACAGCTTATAAAATTGACAAAGGATTATTGATAAATTTTGGGGCAAAGAGTCCGGAAGTAAAGCGATTATTTAGAAAGTGATATCCCGGACATCCTATAATCCTGAAAATCCTGATCCTGACAAATTGAAAGAGCAAGATATTATACCACCAAAAAGAGCTCTCCGATTCCTCCGTTGGTTTTGCAGGGAAGATTATATCGAAGAAATCGAAGGCGATCTCACAGAGCTTTTTGAAAATCAACATGAGGAAAATCCTAAAAAGGCCAATAGAAAATTTACCTGGAATGTCATTAAATATTTCAGGCCTGAGTTTATCAAATCCTTTACTTCAAACTATTCATCAAATCATTCAGCCATGTTCCGCCACAACTTTATTATTTCCTTCAGGAATTTCAAACGCTATAAAATGTCGTTTTTTATAAATCTGATTGGTCTCTCTACAGGGTTGGCTTGTGCTCTGCTTATAATTTTCTGGGTTTTGGATGAACTTAGCGTGGATACCTTTCATAAAAATGATAGCCAGTTATATCAGGTGATGGTTAATTATGCAGATAAACAAGGAATTCATACTCTGGAGGGTACTCCTGGTATATTGGCAAGAACTTTTGTTGATGAACTCCCTGAAGTTGAAGGATCAGCATCTGTAGTTCCTAATCCTGATCGAAAACTTGAAGGAATAATTTCTTGTGGAAACAATTACACTAAGGCAGAATACAGGTTTGTAAGTAAGGATTTCTTCAAAATGTTCACGTATAAACTTATCCAAGGTGATAAGGATAGGGTGTTAATTAATAAATCATCTATTGCAATATCCAAAGATATAGCTTTAAACCTTTTCAATACCGCTGAAAATGCAGTGGGTAAATTTGTTGAATGGGAGGGAGATAGATGTAATGGTCAATTTCAAATAACTGGCGTTTTCCAGACACCCCCTTCTAATTCAACCATTCAATTTGATGTGTTATTCACATATGATTTGTTTTTGGAAATTTCCCCTGAATTCCAAACATTAACAGGGCCCACTGGTCCAGTCACTTATATCCTCTTGCAAAAGAATACTGATGTTTCCAGATTTAACGGTAGCATATTCAACTTTATGAAATCTAAATATGAAAATTCAAAATTATCACTATTTGTTCGACCATATTCGGACAGATATTTATATAACGAATATAAAAATGGAATGCGGATAGGTGGAAGAATTGTGTATGTGAGGTTATTCTCTGTAATTGCCATCTTCATTTTATCCATTGCCTGTATAAATTTCATGAATCTATCAACGGCCAACGCATCAAGAAGATTAAAAGAAATTGGAATTAAAAAAGCTATTGGTGCAAGCCGAACAGAAATTGCTTTGCAATATCTCGGAGAGTCAATCTTGATAACAATGCTCTCTGTACTTTTATCGGTTTTAGTTGTGGCATTATTCCTTCCCCAGTTCAATACAATTACAGGAAAGCAACTAACGCCAAACGTTAATCTCTTTTTAATTATATCAGTTTTGAGTATTACCGTATTAACGGGTTTGTTAGCTGGTAGTTACCCTGCATTTTACCTTTCTGGTTTTAGACCAGTTAGCATATTTAAAGGTGGCGGCATTATCAACAAAACTAAAAATTCGGTGGGAGCTCATTTAGTAAGGAGAGGATTGGTAGTATTTCAATTTACAATTTCTATCATTCTGATCGTATCGGTATCGGTATTATATCAACAAATGAGTTTTATACATTTAAAAAACCTGGGTTTTGACAGAGACCATGTAATCACTTTTTCTGCAGAAGGAAAGGTTAAAGAGAGTATCGGAGCTTTCTTGTGGGGAATGAATAACATACCCGGAATAATAAGTACGTCATATATGAATGGTAATTTCACTGGGCAACATGGCACTGTTTACAATGCTGATTGGGAAGGGAAAAATCCTGATCAGAAGGTTGAAATTGGATATCTTGGAGTTGGTTACGATTTGTTTGAAACATTAGGTATGGAAATAAAGGAAGGACGATCTTTTTCAAGGGAATTTGGTTCAGAGAGTTCAAATGCAATATTTAATGAAAGTGCGATAAAAAGTATGGGACTTATTATTCCTGTAGGACAAACGATAAAAATATTGGGCCAAAAAAAACAAATCATTGGAGTGGTTAAAGACTTTCACTTTGAATCTCTTTACACAAGTGTAAAGCCAATATATTTTACATTTGAACCAACTGCCAATAATATACTGGTTAAAATAAAAAGGAGAACAGAAAAAGAAACACTTGCTTTGCTTGAGGGAGTATATAAAAAGTACAATAATGGACTTTTCTTAGATTTTAGATTCCTTGATCAGGATTACGAGGCACAATATGCATCAGAAAAAAGAGTAGCTGAACTCTCAAAATATTTCGCAGGTATTGCCATCCTGATCTCATGCCTCGGACTTTTTGGCTTAGCAGCATTTACAGCAGAAAGAAGGACAAAAGAAATTGGTATCAGAAAAATTTTAGGTGCAGGAGTTTTTGGAATTGTAAGAATGCTATCCGGTGATTTCACAAAAATGGTGTTGACCGCCATAATAATTGCCCTTCCCATAAGTTATATCATAGCTAAAAACTGGCTCGATGACTTTGCATATCGCATAGATTTGGAATGGTGGTTTTTTATTGGTGCAGGATTTATGGCGCTTCTTATTGCATGGTTTACTGTTGGTATTCAGACAATAAAAGCTGCGAGAGTCAATCCAGTAGACTGTTTGAGGGATGAGTAAATTGTCTGGATCAGGATGGTCTGGATCGATAGATTAATAGGATAATGGAAGAGAAAAAACGTAAGTCCATTAAAGTGAATGGATATTTTATTTTTTAAAACCTTATTCATATCTGATAATATTTGAATGTAGAAAAATTCTATAATCAGAGGATAGGGCATCGTTGCTTGACATTCCACAATTCAACTAATTTTCGAATCGAACTTAGGCTACAACCTATCAAACTCACTATCGCATAACTTGTTCGTGGTAGAAGCACTAAAAATCAATAGCATTTACCTTGTAAATCGAACATTAAGTGTTATAATTGCAAGGATGATTAAGCGATATGCACAGGATGAGATCATCCAATTATTAACAGAATTTTCAGCAGTAGGCATTTTGGGCCCAAGGCAGATTGGTAAAACTACGCTGGCGCTTGAAGTTGCCGGACATTTAGCTTCGGAAGCCATATATCTGGATTTGGAGTCCCCTTCTGAACTATCCAAGCTGGATGAACCAGAGCAATTTTTTGAACTGAACACAGGCAAACTTATCATCCTGGACGAAATTCAGCGGGCACCGGAGTTGTTTTCTATTTTAAGAGGTGCAATTGATCGTAATCGACGAAAAGGTCATAGTACAGGTCAATTCCTGATATTGGGCTCTGCTTCACTCGATTTGATCAGGCAATCATCAGAAAGCCTGGCAGGCAGGATCGCCTATATAGAATTATCCGGATTGAACGTAATTGAAATTAATAAAGGGTCAAAAATCACCTCTGATCAATTGTGGCTTAGAGGAGGTTTCCCCGATAGTGTATTGGCGAAAAATGATTCGGTTAGCATGAGATGGCGAGCCAATTTTATCAGTACATATCTGGAACGCGATATACCTCAATTGGGTCCGAGAATACCAGCCACGACCCTAAGGAGGTTATGGACGATGCTGGCCCATAGTCAGAGCACTCAGGTCAATATAGCTAAACTGGGCGCTAACCTGGATGTGGCGGCACCCACTGCAAAACGATACATTGATTTGCTGGAAGACCTACTCCTTATCCGTAGCTTACGTCCCTGGTTTGGAAATATTGGAAAACGCCTTGTCAAAACCCCAAAAGTATATATCCGGGACAGTGGACTCACGCATGCTTTACTTAATATCTCCAACCTTAACGATCTGATGGGTCATCCTGTGGTTGGGACAAGCTGGGAAGGGTTCGTAATCGAAAACCTTATTTCTTGTGCGTCTGTTGGAGCCACATTTTGGTATTACAGAACTTCTGCAGGTGCAGAAATAGACCTAATAATAGAATATAGCTCACGAAAAAAAATAGCAATTGAAATTAAAAGATCAATTTCACCAAAAGTTTCCAAAGGCTTTTATTTGGGATGTGATGACATAGGTGCTACAGATCGGTTTGTGGTATATGCCGGTGATGATCAATATCCTCTTGCAAAAAACATTACCGCTATTTCATTGACAAAAATGATGCACGTGTTGGAGAATTAATACTTTTTTTAATGCTTTAGGCAATCTCTCTTTTTCTAATCAGTCTATTTATAGACAAAGGATTATTAATGAATTTTGGTTCAACAAGTTTGAATATAAAACGATTATTCAGAAAGTAAAATCCTGAAAATCTGGATGCTGACAATATAAGCAACAAGAGTCAACCCTATGGACTGTTTGAGGGATGAGTAAATGGTCTGAATCAGAATAGACAGGATTAAAAGATTAACAGGATGAGCGAAGAGATAAAATGTGATCTGTCTTATTACAAAATTGGCAAAGGTTTTTACTAAACGTTAGTTCATCCAACCTGGAAGTAAAACGATTATTCAGAAAGTAAAATCCTGTATATCCAGATTCTGACAGTAAAAGCAGTACGGATCAATCAGGTGAACTGTTTGAGAGATGAGTAAATTGTCTGAATCAGGATATACAGGATTAAACGATTAACAGGATGAAAGAAGAGATAAAATGTGATCTGTCTTATTGCAATATTGGCAAAGGTTTTTACTAAACGTTAGTTCATCTAACCTGGAAGTAAACCGATTATTCAGAAAGTAAAATCCTGAAAATCCAGATTCTGATAATAAAAACGGCAAGAATCAATCTAGCAAATTGTTTGATAAATGAGTAAAAGCTAATATATAATTTGACCACAAATAAACCTCCTTCACATCCATTAAGTCTTTCTTTTTATAATAAAAACGGTTCTACCACGAATTTAATGGAAAGTAATATTTGTTGATCGAAGTCGGAAGACTGTTTCGCCTTCGGCAAACGAAGGGAGACACTAGGGAATGTTTTTAGGAGGATTTTTCCCATGAGTGCTGGGTAGTTGGATTAAACTAAATACAAAAACAAATTAAGAATTTATGATTTGAAGAATTTGATGCTTCTAACTAATTGAATCAAATTTGATTTAATAGCTAGGGTTTTCGGATGTTCTGATCCCCAAACATTTTTAGCTATTGTATATGCTTTTTCCATCAGCTCCCTGGCCGGTTGCAACTCTCCGAGGTCCTGATAGATCAGGGCCAGGTTGGAAGAATTTCTGGCCGTAGATGGATGATCTTCCCCGAAATTTTTCTTGTCTGACCCCAGCGCTTTTTCCATCAACTCCCTGGCCGGTTGCAACTCTCCAAGGGCCTGATAGATCATGGCCAGGTTGGAATATCTTATGGCCGTCGATGGATGTTCTTCCCCGAAATTTTTTCTGTCTGACTCCAGCGCCTTTTCCATCAGCTCCCTGGCTGGTTTCAATTCTTCCAGGTCCCTATAAATCATGGCCAGATTGGAATAGCTTCTGGCCGTCGATGGGTGATCTTCTCCGAAATTTTTCCAGTCTGACTCCAGCGCCTTTTCCATCAACTCCCTGGCTGGTTTCAACTTTCCGAGGGCCTGATAGATCTGGGCGAGGTTGGAATAACGAATAGCTGTTGATGGGTGATCTTCTCCGAAATTTTTTCTGGCTGAATCCAGCGCTTTTTCCATGAGCACTCTTGCGGGTTGCATCTCTCCGAGGTCCTGATAGATCATGGCCAGGTTGGAATAGCTTCTGGCCGTCGATGGATGATCTTCTCCGAAGTTTTTCTTGTCTGACTCCAGTGCCTGTTCCATCAGCTCGCTGGCTATTTTCAATTCTCCAAGGTCCACATAGATTGTGGCCAGGTTGGAATAACGAATAGCCGTAGTTGGATGGTCTTTTCCGAAGTTTTTCTCATCTGAAGCCAGGGCTTCTTTCATCAGCTCCCTGCCCGATTTCAACTCTCCAAGGATCTTATAGATCATGGCGAGATTGGAATAACGAATAGCCGTAGTTGGATGATCTTCTCCAAAGTTTTTCCTGTCTGACTCAAGTGCTTTTACCATAAGCTTTTTGGCAGGTATTAACTCACCCAGACTCTGATAGATTAGAGCCAGATTATTTTGTAATACTGAAATAGTTGAATCTTCTGAATCCTTGTAGTAATCTGCTAAAACCCTACCAAAATCCAACCACTCTGAAGCATCCAATGGGTTTATATAATTATCGATGCTTATTTTTTTCGTGATATTTTTCGTGAAATCTGATACTTCTGATTCCTTGATTCCTATTGTACTCCTTGCCGTTTCTGCAACTAAAGGGTGAACAAAATACCGTTCATCTCCTAATTGAACATCTTCCTTAATCAATAACTCTTCTTTAATCCAACCCATGGTCACCAATTCATTTAAAGCATTTTTTGTTTTTACATCGCTTTCTATCCCGGTCCATTCAGAAAAATCTTTTACGCTTACTGGTATGGATGGAAGTAAAATGAAATGCTTAAATATTTTTGCCTGATGTTCCTTTTCCAGTATTGCAGAATAGTTGAAAGCGGCTGTAAGTATTCCCTTTAGTTTATTGTGTTCTTTATCATAGTCTGTGTTCAGATTAAATTCAAGATTTTCTGAACTGATTCCTTCTTTTTCAAGGACTTTTGTTATTTCATTTATTTTCAATTTCCCATTTTTGCCAATTTTTGCCATTAACTCAATAGTCAGGGTATGCCTTCCAATCATTTGTAATAGCTGGTTCAATACAGCCTCATTCTTTTCTGATTGATAATATCTGTAAAATAATTGTTGAGCATCCTCAAGCTTCAATACATCAATGTTGATATGGAAATATCCTTCTATTTTCCCCCTGGTAGTAAGCAGAATCTTCCAGTTGATTTGAGGTAATAGGTCTGTATGCTTATGAACATCCTCGATATTATTGGCATTGTCAAGAACCAATAAATGACTTCCCTTCAAGTTTGTCAAACTGTTAGAAACCTCCATGGCTCTATCGTAAAGTTCTGTGGTTAAACTTTTTTCCAAGCCTAAATTTCTTACCAAAATTTTGTTCACTAAGGTTTCCGGTAAAGAATCAATCATCCTGAGCCAGATTAGATGGTGATAATTTTCAATATTTCGATAATAATATTCAGTAGCTAAAACGGTTTTTCCAATCCCTCCCCATCCATTCATGATTGCTACTGCATTGTCCTGGGCCAGCTGATTTTCTACTTCCTTGATTTTATCCTCCCTGCCAATAAAGAAATTATTTCTCGGTGGGTGGCCTGTTAAGTATTTAGGGACCTCAACTTCTTTTTTATTATAATACTGGTTTATAGTTTCAGCCTGATTGATCTGTACACAACTGCTATCTTTAACTTCTGCCTTATGGCCTTTTCTCGTCAACATAAAAGTTTGGTTTACTTATCCCTGAGTTATCGTAACATCATCAGAATCTAAAATATCAGCCTCAGATTTCCCCTTTTGTTGCACCTTTACCTTTTTACTACCTTTTACTTTTGCTGAGCTTCCACGGCTTTTTAAATATTCAATCCATGTTACACCAATAACCAGGATTATAAATAATACAAATGCTGATATGATGGTTATCAATAGTTGATTGGAGGTCAATTGTTGATCAAAAAGTTGATAAATTAGTAAATAAGAAATTACAATAGCGAAGGCAGCAAGAGTAATTGTTGTCTTAATCTTGGTAACCGTTTTCAAGAGGTTTTCCACCATGAGTTCCGTGTAGTTTGTTTAAACTAAATATAAGAAAAAATTATGAGATTGTTCTTGAAGTTTTCGATGCTTCTATCCAATAGAATCCAGGTTTGATTTTTTTGACATTTTCTTTTTCCATGGGGATCATCAATATGCCTTGAGAACAAGTATCTACCAACAAATACCTCAAATTTCATTTGGTTGAAAAATATGAATAGTTGTCTGAATCAGGATAGACACGATTAAAAGATGAACAAGATGATAAATGAGACAAAATGTGATCTGTCTTATTACAAAATTGGCAAAGGTTTGTTACTAAACTTTAGTTCATCCAACCTGGAAGTAAAACGATTATTCAGAAAGTAAAATCCTGGATATCCAATAATCCTGAAAATCCAGATTCTGACAGTAAAAGCAGCAAGGGTCAATCCGGTGAATTGTTTGAGGGATGAGTAATTTGTCTGAATCAGGATTGACAGGATTAAAAGATGAACAAGATGATAAATGAGATAAAATGTGATCTGTCTTATTACAAACTTGACAAAGGTTTGTTACTAAACTTTAGTTAGTCCAATCTGGAAGTAAAACGATTATTCAGAAAGTAAAATCCTGAAAATCCAGATTCTGACAGTAAAAGCAGTACAGATCAATCCAGCGAATTGTTTGATAAATGAGTAAATTGCCTTAATCTGAATAGACAAAATTTAAAGATTAGTAAGATGAAAAATGAGATAAATGATGAATTGACTTATAAAATTATAGGGTGTGCCATGAAAATTCATAACACATTAGGCAACGGATTCCAGGAAGTTATTTATCAAAGATGTTTGGCAATAGAATTGGAGAAACAAGGTCTGGGCTTTGCCAGAGAAGTGGAAATGCCCATTTTCTATGAAGAAATACAGGTAGGGTCAAGGCGTGCCGATTTCGTAGTTGAAAATCAAGTAATTGTAGAACTTAAAGCAATTATCAAATTAGAGGATGTCCATCTTGCTCAAGGGCTAAATTACTTAAAAGCTTATAAAATGGACAAAGGATTGTTAATTAATTTTGGCTCAACAAGTTTGGAGGTAAAACGATTATTCAGAAAGTAAAATCCTATATATCCAATAATCCTGAAAATCCGGATGCTGACAATATAAGCAACAAGAGTCAACCCAGTGGACTGTTTGAGGGATGAGTAAATTGTCTGAATCAGGATAGACAGGATTAAAAGATGAACAAGATGATAAATGAGACAAAATGTGCTCTGTCCTATTACAAAATTGACAATGGTTTGTTACTAAACTTTAGTTAGTCCAATCTGGAAGTAAACCAATTATTCAGAAAGTAAAATTCTGGATATCCAATAATCCTGAAAATCCAGATTCTGACAGTAAAAGCAGTACGGATCAATCCCGTGGACTGTTTGAGAGATGAGTAAAATCCAATATTTGATTTGAGGCCCAAATCAGTATCCTATACATCCGCTAAGTCGTTTGTTTTTTATATAAACTACATTTAAGTAAAATATTATCATAAAAGACTTGGTCGTTATTTCATATTAACTACATTTGAGTAAAATATAACTTTATGAGCAAACATCACCTGGGAGAATTTGAAGAAATCGTCATGCTGACCGTAGCTATTTTGCATGATGAAGCATATGGAATCGCCATCATTGAGGAGATGGAGAATAGATTAGGGCGAAAAGTTAGTATCGGCGCCCTCCAAACAGTTTTGAGAAGACTGGAAAAAAAAGGCTATCTCAATTCTCAATTTGGAGAAGCTACAAAAATAAGAGGGGGCAAGCGAAAGCGGTATTTCTTCCTCACTATGTATGGGAAAAAAGTACTGGCCGAAGTGAAAGAGCAAAGAACAAATCTCTGGAATGCAATCCCAGAATTTATTTTAAACAACTGATTGATGAATGGCCATAAGTTAAAACCATCTCGCTGGCTTCTCCGATTCTTCCGCTGGTATTGTCATCCGGATTATCAGGAAGATATCGAGGGTGATTTGATGGAAAGGTTTGAAAACAAGGTAGAAGAAAAAGGAATAAAGGCTGCAAAGTGGGGAATTATTAAGGATGTCATTCAGCTTTTCAGGCCTGGGATTATTCGGTCATTGGAAGGAAATTATCAACTAAATCAATACAGTATGTTTAGAAATTATTTTAAAACCGCATATCGAAGCATGGCTCGAAACAGTTTGTTCACGGTAATCAATGTAGTAGGATTGGCGGTCAGCATGTCTGTGGGGTTACTGATGATCTCTTTCATTTCAGATCTTTTGTCATATGACAATTTTCATGAAAAGAAGGATAGAATCTATCGTGTAATCACAACGAGTCAAAATACTGATAGGCCTCCAGTAGATTTAGCCTCAACTTCTGTAAGGGCAGGGTATAAAATAAAGGAAACTATTTCAGGTATAGAAGAAGTGACCCAACTGCGAAGGGGATTTGGTGGTGATGCAGAAGTTGGTGAAAGCAAGATCCCCCTTGGCGGTTTATGGGCAGATAATTCTTTTCTCAAGGTATTTTCTTATCCATTGTTACAAGGTGATCCTGCGACCGCCTTGCTTGAACCGTATTCATTGGTGCTAACAGAAAAGTCAGCTAAAAAACTATTTGGCAAGACGGATGTGCTGGGTGAAATGGTAAAGTTTGATGATGCAAATTATATAGTGACAGGTGTATTGCAGGATATTCCAAAACTCTCGTATATCAAATTCGAATCATTGGTTTCTTTTGCAACAGTTGAAATTCAAATGCCGGATAGTGAAGGTGATTTTTTAGGTTGGTCAACCTTCACGGAAAATTACACATATCTGGTTCTCCCTAAAAACAGAGATCTACAGACATTGCAAGCTAGTCTTGATCAATTATGCGCAGCAGAAAACTCTGCCCTTGAAAACCAAAAAATCAATCTATCACTTCAGCCACTCGATCAAATTTCGATTAGTAATATTCAGGCAAACGAATTGGGGCATACTATGGATCTCACCGCTATATTGGTATTGGTGGCATTGACATTTATTGTAATCCTTTCCGCTGGTTTCAACTATACCAACCTCTCTATAGCCCGCTCTTTGAAGCGCTCACGTGAAGTGGGTATTCGCAAAGTGATTGGTGCTTTGAAAAGACAGGTGATGATGCAGTTTATTACTGAATCAGTGATGATATCTTTGCTGGCACTTGTTTTCTCTTTTCCAATATTTCTATTTTTAAGGGGTCAATTCTTTTCTATTCATCCTTCCGTAGCTGAATTGGTGTATATGGATCTAAATACTGGTTTGATACTCCGTTTTATAGCTCTTGCTATATTGATTGGTTTAATGGCTGGCTTTTTTCCGGCTTTGTTTTTTTCAAAAATTAAATCGCTTCAAGTATTGAAAGGCGTTTCGTCAATGCATTTTTTTGGAGGCGTTAATATGCGAAAATCACTCATTGTGATCCAATATGTCTTTTCGCTTATTTTTATTACGACGACAATTATCGGATATAGTCAGTATAAAGGCTTCCTCACTTTCGACCTTGGTTTTACTACAGAAAATATTGTGAACATAAAATTACAGGGTAACAAAGCAGACATTCTTGTAAAAAAGTTATCAGAATTGCCAGAAGTGAGTGAAATTTCTCAATCGCGCATCATCACTAGTCTGGGTATGCAGCAAACGACTCAAATAATATATAATGATCCGAATGACTCTTCCAGCATCTGTAAAAACACTGTTGATGAACATTATTTCCCTTTGCACAAGCATGAGTTTTTGGCGGGTAGGAATTTTAGGCATCGGTCTGAGAATGCACAAGATAGTGAGGTTATTGTAAATGAACTATTAATCAAAAGATTTGGAATTGGAGATAATGACCCAAAAAAGGCAATTGGTGAGGTTTTAACTGTGGACGGTAAGAAAGCGGTTATAGTTGGTGTAGTGAAGGATTTTCATTATCAAATTGTACAATTGTCAATACAGCCATTTATCATTCGCTATTCAGCTAATCCGGGTGGCTACCTAAATGCAAAAATTGCTACAAAAGACTGGCCAGCTACTTACACAAGTCTTGAAAGGGCCTGGAAGGAGGTGGATAATGTTCATCAATTAGATGTAAAATTCTATGACGATCAGATCGAACAAGCTTACAGTCCATATGCTATGATGGTCAAGGTTATTGGCTTTCTCTCATTTTTAGCAATATTTATTTCATCAATAGGATTGTTTGGAATGGTGGTTTTCACCACCGAAACAAGACTCAAAGAAATCAGCATCCGCAAGGTGCTTGGGGCAGGTGATGGGAATTTGATCTTTTTGTTGAGTAAAAGCTTCTTCTTCTTACTTATACTCTCGGCACTGATTGCACTTCCAATTACATACTTTTTCTTTAAAAAGGTCGTATTGATCAACTTTGCTTATCATCAATCAATTGGTTTGGTTGAGTTACTGGCAGGCTTCGTGGGCGTATTGATAATCGCCTTTTTAATGATCGGCTCACAAACCCTCAAAGCCGCTCGCACCAACCCTGCACAAACCCTCAGTGATGAATAAAAATCCTTCCCTACCGAGACTCCCACTCCGCTTCTTCCGCTGGTATTGCCATCCGGATTATCAGGAAGATATCGAGGGCGATTTGATGGAAAGGTTTGAAAACAAGGTAGAAGAAAAAGGAATAAAAGCTGCAAAGTGGGGATTTACCAGGGATATCATTCAGCTTTTCAGGCCAGGGATTATACGATCACTGGGAGGAAATTATCAATTAAATCAATACGATATGTTTAAATACAATTTTATAGTAGCAACTCGCAACTTGCTCAAACACAAGTTTTATGCGCTCATCAATGTATTGGGCTTGGCTATTGGCATGATCAGCTGTCTCTTGATTTTTCTCTACGTCAATCATGAGTTGAGCTATGATTCATTTCATACAAAAGCGAACCGGATTTATCGGGTGGTGACTGATATTAAGACCCCTACCGAAACAATTAACATAGGAATTACCTCTGCCCCGATGCCTGCATACATGAAGACTGACTTTCCGGAGGTAGAAGACATGGTGCGTCTTGATGATGCACGCTTTCTAATTCAGCAAGGAGATAAAACCTTCCAGGAGGATAATGGGATGTTTGCTGACGCTTCGTTCTTCAACATTTTTACATTTCCACTGATGCGGGGCAACCCGAATACAGCATTGGTAGATCCTTTTAGTGTGGTACTTACAGAAGATGTATCTAAAAAATATTTCGGCAACGAAGATCCGATGGGTCAGCGACTAAAAATGGAAGGCGAATACGACCTCATCGTGACCGGAGTGATGCAGAACATACCGGAAAACTCCAGTTTCACCTTTGATCTGTTGATTTCACTATCTACCAGACTCGAAAAACTTACTCCTCGGCGTGCAGAGCAATGGGGGAATTTTGGTTACCAATCCTATGTATTGCTATCGGAATATGCCAATCCTTCAGCATTGGAAGAGAAATTGCCGGAATTTATGGAGAAATATACCGGTGATAAGGAGACCATGCAATACAGCCTTTTCCTTGAACCGCTCGCTGATGTATATCTTCGCTCGGATCGTGGCGGACCAAAAACGGGCAGTCTCACAAATGTGATAATCTTTTCAATCATTGCCGGATTCATTTTATTAATCGCGTGTTTCAATTTTATGAACCTATCAACAGCCCGCGCAACAGAAAGGGCAAAAGAAGTAGGCATTCGTAAAGTTGTCGGAGCACTAAGGCCGCAATTAATACTTCAGTTCCTGAGTGAATCGACCTTATTGAGTGGGTTGGCGCTCATTATAGCTTTATTGGTAAGTCAACTGTTACTTCCTGCTTTCAATCTACTTTCCGGAAAAGAGGTTGCACTCAGTGTTTTTCAGCATACACATCATATTCTGATGTTCTGCCTGATCGCTTTAGTTGTTGGTTTACTTGCAGGTATTTATCCGGCCTTTGTGCTATCGGGATTTAAATCAATAACAACCCTAAAAGGACGATTCAGTTCCAGTCATCGTGGATTGAAATTGCGCAAAGTGCTGGTAGTAACACAGTTTGCCATCTCCATTATTCTTATTGCAGGAACAGTGGTTGTATATAAGCAACTCGATTATATGCGCAGTCAGTCATTGGGTTTTAAAAAAGATCAAATGCTGGTGATCGACTTCCGGGGCGATGATGGTATTCGACGGAAAATTGAAACGTTCAAACAACAATTAGGAAATACGCCAGGCATACTATCCGTATCGGCTTCTTCCAGTGTTCCGGGAGAGCGTAATAGTGGCGCCTATACTGAAATAGAAAATCCGTCAGGCGATTTGCAGGGTAGTAACCTGAATTTATTTTATGTGGACCATGATTTTTTAAATCAGTATGAAATGGACATTGTTGCGGGTCGTAGTTTTTCTCATGATTTCCCGACAGATACATCAGCTTTAATCATCAATGAAGCATTGGCAGCCAGCTATGGGTATAATTTTCCGGAAGAAGCAGTTGGCAAAAGATTTGAGCAATGGGAGGTAGAGGGGCAAATAATTGGTGTAGTCAAAGACTATCACTTTAAATCATTACAGGAAAAATCGAACCGCTGACTATTCGATTAGAACCAAATAAGGTTGCGAAATTTATTTCACTTCATATAAGCAGTAATGACATTGCGGCAACTGTATCGAATTTGGAACAGAAATGGAAAACATTGGTTCCACATCGTCCATTTATCTATTTTTTTCTGGATGAATCTTTCGATAATAAGTATCGGGCAGAAGAGCGTTTTGGTTATCTCTTTATCTGTTTTGCAACGGTAGCCATCTTCATTGCCTGTTTGGGTTTGTTAGGATTAATTTCTTACACAGTAGAGCAGCGGACAAAAGAAATTGGCATCAGAAAGGTATTTGGAGCCTCAAGGATCAGCATTGTACAGCTCTTGACACAGGATGTTTTAATGTTGGTACTAATCGCTTTTTTTATAGCTATACCCATTGCCTGGTTATCACTTTCGAATTGGTTACAAAATTTTGCTTATCAAATTGAGATTAATGCATGGGTGTTTGTTTTGGCAGGCGCTCTTGTAGTAGCAGTAACGTTTATTACTATTGGTTCAAGGGCACTCAAAGCCGCATTAACCAATCCTGCTAACTCCCTTAGAAGTGAATAAGAACCTCTCTCCACCGAAACTACCTCTCCGCTTCTTCCGCTGGTACTGCCATCCGGATTATCAGGAAGATATTGAGGGGGATCTGATGGAAAGGTTTGAAAGTAAAGTTGAAGAAAAAGGAATAAGAACAGCTAAATGGAGATTTACAAAGGATGTCATTCAGCTTTTCAGGCCAGGGATTATACGGTCACTGGAAGGAAATTATAGATTAAATAGTTATGGTATGTTTAAAACAAATATAAAAATTGCATCAAGACACCTGCTCAAAAATAAAACATTTTCACTGATCAACATTGGTGGTCTGGCCATGGGTATGACGGTAGCCATACTAATAGGTCTGTGGATCTGGGATGAGGTTTCATTCAATACCTACCACAAAAACAACAATCAAATTGCCGCAGTATTGCAAAACCAAAATTTCAATGGTGAAGTACAAACCTGGTGGAGCCAGGCAAAACAACTTGCCCCCGAACTTCGGGAAAGCTACGGAAGTAATTTTAAATATGTTACCATGGCATCGCATACATGGAACCATACACTATCATATAAAGACAAAGTCTTAAGTAAAAGCGGCAACTTTATGGAACCCGTGGCGCCGGAGATGCTTACGCTGAACATGCTTAGTGGCCAGCGGTCTGGTTTAACCGACCCTCATTCAATCATCCTTGCCAAATCAACAGCCTTAGCTTTTTTTGGAGAGGAAGATCCATTAAACAAAACTATGAGGATAGATAACCAGTCGGAACTGATCGTAAGGGGTGTGTATGAGGACCTGCCATACAACTCCACATTCTCTAATTTACAATTTATTGCTCCATGGGATCTTTATGCTCAGGATTTACCTGATTGGCTTGAATGGGGAAATAGTTGGTTTCAAACTTTTGTTCAGATTGAGGACAATGCAGATTTTAACAAAGTATCTGCTAATATTAAAGATGTTAAACTAATAAATGGCGGGGAGGAAAACGCACAAATGGAACCTGCGCTTTTTCTTCATCCAATGTCAAAGTGGCATTTGTATTCGGAGTTTAAGCAGGGTGTAAATACAGGAGGAAGAATACAATATGTCTGGCTGTTTGGAATTATTGGCGTATTTGTCTTGTTGTTGGCCTGCATCAATTTTATGAACCTGAGTACTGCCCGTTCTGAAAACCGCGCAAAAGAAGTAGGCATCCGCAAAGCAATTGGATCGTATCGAAGCCAATTGATCGGTCAGTTTTTGAGTGAATCACTTTTGGTCGCGGTACTCGCTTTTGGACTGTCGCTGCTTTGTGTTCAATTGCTTCTTCCTTATTTCAATGAAGTTGCCGGTAAAGCTTTAATCATATTATGGTCAAATCCCTTGTTTTGGCTGCTGGGGATTTGTTTTGTTTTACTTACCGGTGTACTTGCCGGTAGTTATCCGGCATTTTACTTGTCTTCTTTTAGGGCTGTCAAGGTATTAAAGGGGACATTTAGAGTCGGTCGGTATTCCGCTGTCCCTCGCAAAGTTCTGGTTGTCGTACAGTTTACGGTTTCCATCAGTTTGATGATTGGCACTATACTGGTTTTTCAACAGATCCAATTTTCCAAAAATCGTCCTATGGGATATAATTACAACAATCTGATAACTGTACCAATAAAAAGTGACGAGATACACAAACATTACGATACCTTCCGAAACGATCTCTTGCAAACCGGGGCGGTACTGGAGGTCTCCAAATCAGCATCCCCGATTACTAATATGGGAACTACAAACAGTGGCTACGATTGGAAAGGAAAAGATCCGGGTATGCAAGACGAGTTTGTAACCCTTCGTGTAACGCATGAATTTGGAAAGACAATAGGTTGGGAAATCAAGGAGGGCCGGGATTTTTCTAAAGATTTTGCAACAGATTCAATGGGATTTGTTATTAACGAAGCAGCTGTTGCGTATATGGGCCTGGAAAATCCAATTGGTGAAATCGTAAAGAGAGGTGAAAATGAAACTTTCACAATAATTGGTGTAGTTAAAAATATGGTTACTCAGTCACCTTACGCTCCAATAAGACAAATGATTTTCTTTATTGATTACTCAAGATCAAACAATGCGAACATTAAAATGGACCCAAATGCAAGCACAAGTGAATCCATTGCAAAAATAGAATCTGTAGTTAAAAAATACGATCCTGTCAATCCTTTTGAATATCAATTTGCAGATCAGGAATATGCTAAAAAATTTGGTGATGAGGAGCGCATAGGTAAGTTAGCAAGCTTCTTTGCTATATTGGCCATTTTCATAAGTTGCCTTGGACTATTTGGCATGGCTTCTTATGTGGCTGAGCAACGTACTAAAGAAATAGGAATACGAAAAGTATTAGGGGCTTCAGTGGCAAATTTATGGCGATTGCTATCCAAAGATTTTGTGGCTTTAGTTCTGGTATCCTGTATTATTGCCATACCAATTTCCTACTATTTTCTTGACGGTTGGCTACAACAATATGATTATCATACTGAAATATCATACCTGATTTTTATAGCCGCATCTGTAGGTGCTCTGTTGCTCACCTTAATAACAGTAAGTTACCAGGCAATAAAAGCAGCTACTACCAATCCGGTTAATTCTCTAAGAAGTGAATAAAAAGTCTTCTCTACCAAAACTCGCTCTCCGTTTCTTCTGGTGGTTGATTGCCTTTGACAGCGAAGCTAAGCCATTTGGGTTTCAGGATTGGGAGTGTGACAAAATTACCATTTTACCCCTAAGGGTCTCTGAAGCAGAAATAGTAATGCAAACATTTGCTTTGAGATCCCCTTAGAAATGTCCTGTCCGATTTCTTGTCGTGCCAAGGCCTGTAACTGCCACAGGATTCCATAGCTGATATTATATGGACAAGACCTGGATGGGTTCCTCTTTTGTCCAATACTTTTTTTACCAAATCTTCTTTACGGATATGAGATTTTGCCACAAATTCTATTTTGATATTGTTGTCGGTGGCAATCTGCCCTGTATTTGTCCGCAATGACTCTTTAAAAGGTTCTGCAAATTTTGCATAAAAAATACGCACTCCTTTTGAGTAGAGGAAGGATGTCATTCCCTGTGAATAACAAATCTGTGGACGCGTACCTGTTATTATTATCCTGTCAAAGCAGCCAAGTACTCCAGTAATATTCTTCTCGTATGATGTCATCAGTAAGTCCATATACTAAATTACTGCTTTGTACCTATTTGATTCTGGCTTGTCCAGGTTAGGTAATAAAGCAAAACTAAACTTTCATTTCTTTCAGATATTTCATAAGTTGAATATCGAACCGAATATTAACCACGAATAATAAGATGTCAGTGTTACCTTCACTATTTGATGAGATTAAATCTGATCCGGACAACTGCGGTGATAGCATTTTTCATCATTTAAAAGCCATTCATTTTGTCCTCAGGGAAAATAGAGACTTCGTATCTTCAGTTGACCCGCCTTTCCAAATCACAAAAATATTTTTACCATGAATAACGCCCTTATATTAAATTCGGGTTCCTCATGGGCAGCGTACCAGATAGGAGCATTAAGAAAGCTGGTAGAGGAAGAGCGCTTGCATTTCGATATTTGCGCGGGAACCGGAATAGGCGCTATGAATGCCGCATTTATTGCTTGTGGCGAATGGGAAGCACTAAAGGTTTTCTGGCAACGCATTAACAAAAGGAAGCTGCTTTCAATAAATTGGAAAAGCCCGTTGAAAAAAGGTTTCTTTACCGGTAAACCACAACAAAAGTTCATCGATAAATATTTGTCAGAAGAGAAACTTTTAGAAAGTGGAACAGTCCTCGTCCTCTCCTGTCTTAACCTGACATCAGGAAGCGAAGAAATTTTCACGTATCCGGGCGAAAACAGATTGAGCTTGACCGAAGCAATTATGGCCGCCGTTTCCGTTCCGGGAATGTCGGAATACGGAGAGCTTGAAAAAGATGTTCTGGTAGAGGGAACTTTTGTCCGATCCTTTGTGCTGCACCGAATATTTAAAGAATACGCCCCCAACCGGATATATGCGGTTGCTGCCTATGCCACTGGAACAAATGAGATAAATTCTCCAAAAAAATACACGACATGGATGGGCCAACTAAAGCGTACCTTTCAATTGAACATGTGTCGTGATGTCGATAATGAGATCACAAAAACAGAACGAGACATAAAAGCCATGCAAAATTATAAAAGGAATATGGAGCAGATAGGTGACCTGATCAAGTTGAATATAGAAGATAAAGAGCTTGAGAAATCCCTGTTGCACATATTGAATGAGCATCAGGAGAAATCACATTTTACACATACAAGCCGGAAAATTCCAACCTTGATCAAAATAGTTTCTGAGAAAGAGATTGAATTCCCATTGTGGAGTTATAAACGAAAAAAATTAAGCGAGCTTCAGAATGCAGGATATTACGATGCATGTAAGGCTTTAGATTCTTTTGAAAATTAAATGTGGCATAACTAAAGTATAACAAATTGAAAACAGGTGTATTTTTAACTCCCGGTGCGTCACGCACAGCCTATCAGGTAGGGGCGCTTCATGCCTTGGTTACTGAGGCAAAAGTTCATTTTGATGTGATTGGCGGTTGCTCGGTTGGCGCATTAAATGGAGCTTTCGCTGCCAAAGGGCTCACAGAAAATCTCATAGAAATTTGGAAAGACTGGACCACCAAAGATGTTATGGTGCTCGATTGGCCTGCATTATTAAAGGGGCTGTTTTTTTGGGCACCAAGTATATATTCCAATAAACCAGAGCATGAATCTGCCATCATTCCATATATCACTAATGATGATATTGAGGATGGATTAATCTTTCGTTTTAATATTGCCAGCCTAAGTACAGGTGAAAATAGAATTGTCCAATACCCAGGGGAAAGCATCCCTTTAGCCACAGCGTTGAAAGCTGCGGTAGCTGTGCCCGCTGTATTTGTGCCTGAAGAAATTGACGGGCACCAATATTCTGACGGCTTAGCCATAGAAGGGTGCACTCTGGAAGAAATTTTACTTGAAACCGGTGTGGAAAGAGTCTTTGTATTGGGCGTATCACCTCAACTATTAGCTGGAAAAAAATTAAATAAAGCAAGTGATGTTGCTCAAAGAGCTGGAGATTTAAACCAATATACCGAACCAATTTTTGCGATTGAAGAGGCGGAGTACCTTAATCAACAAATTGAAGCCTGGGAAAATGACTATACTAATCTGGAAGATAAGCTAGTTGCAGCAGCAAAAAACGAAGACCAAAGGTCTATCGTAGAAAAGCTGGTGACTTCAATGAGAAAAGAGAGCAACTATCCGTACAAAAGAAAAAAGGTGGAGATCATACCTATTTTTCCAAGAGAAGAACTTGGCGCAGTGGTTACTGAATTTGATCCGGAAAAGTCAAACCGGCTCCTCAAATTAGGCAGGGAAAATGCCCTGGAAATCATGAAAAACCTATAAGAGATTTTTCATGTTGGTCAGCTAATTGTCCAACGAGAATTCTTTTTTGTCAATGATGGTAGCTTTGTGTCTCAGAGTTTTCTGCGGATAACTCTGAGAGGGATAACAACACCTCCAAGATAGGAGAAAAGAAAGGCAGAGATCAGCATTGCAATTGGAACCCAAAGTACTGCTGGAAAAACTATGTAGAATGTATAAAAGGCCCAAAGGGAAAACGCAAAACGGTCTGGTTTGCAGTAGTAGTTTTGGCCTGCACGTTTGTTTTGCGCGACTATTACTGCTGAGTATTGTTGGGCAATCGCGCAAAATTTTCTTTTAGAAAGTCTCCTTTATCTCTCTAAACATTTCTATAGTCGTTACATATTTGACATTAAGAGCATTACAACAATCAGGTATTTTTATTTTACTGATTTTCTGAGGGGCGCTAACTTCATGTGTAACAATAAATCTATTTAAAGGTTCTGCCAAAGAGTACGCAATTAAAAAAGCATCCGCTTCATCAGCATTTAAAAATTCGTTAATTGCTTTCGGTAAATAATGACTATTCTTTGATATAGCCCAAGCTGAAACTTTTCCATATTCCGACATAACGACTGAGGTGTCTTTAAAAAAGTCGCTTGGTAAATTTAGTTTACACCATTTTTCCAAATCATCATTTTTATCGTAAAGTTCGTTTTTTACCTTATCGATACTAATTATTGTTCCAGCCTCTGCCATTTTTTTAATCTTCCCCCAAAAACCTTTAGCAACATCAAGTGGATAAGTAAATCTGTGAGCTTGAATAAAGAAATTACTGTCCACTACAAATATTGCCATTTATTATAAGTGCTTAGTAAAAAAATTTTCGAATGTATCACCTTTCAAGCTGGTTAGTTTGTAAGCATCTCTATAAAGTAATTGTCCTGTTTTGACAGCTTGATTAATATGTGAAGCAAAAGTGATACTCAACCTCTTTTTGGTGGTCGCATAAAAATCTCCTCCAGAGCCTTGTTTTTCTTTTTTAATAAATTCTCTATTCCTGTATTCCTCGTAAAATTTAAGAAAATCCTTTTTAGACCATTTTCTTGTATCTAGTGCTCTTCTTGCAATTACAATTTCACTTACTTTAAAGTGTATAGATATTAATTTTACATTTGGATTTTTATTCCATGCTTCATTAAATGCTCTTTCGGGGACTAAAAATTCAGCTGCGACTTGGTCACATAACTTTTCAATAGGGTCATCAGCTGGTTGTAACTTTCTAAAATCAAAACCTGCACTATTTCCAGTCCAAATGTGAGCGAGTTCATGGACTATAGTGAACATTTGAGCAGATTTATAGTCTGAATTATTGATAAACATAAAAGGAGCAATTTCGTCTACTAAAACAAAACCTCTACATTCATCAACTGGTATTTTTCTTCTAGTACTATTCTCTACTACACCATTAAATATTGTAATAATCCCTTTGTCTTCTATTATTTCCACTAAATACCTTAATGCATCTTCCCACTTATGAAAATTACTAGCCCAACCTTCTTTTAGGTCTAGGACTTTTCTGATATCATCTACAATCACTCTAACATCAAATTTTCCATTATATCGTCCTACAAAAGAAAGTTTTTTAAAATCATTTTCAAATAAGTACTCTTTTAGCCAATCCTGTCTTTGTTGTAAAAGTAAAATAGTGTCATAAACATTAACACTAACCTTCTCTGCTTGATTCCCATTGCTTCTGAAGAATGGGATGGGTAATTTTTCTTGGGGAGGTTCTTGTAAGAAAAGATAACCAAATGGCAAATATACCTTTCTTGAAAATTCTTCTAATTGTTTGACTGTTGGTTCCTTTTCCCCTTCTAACCACTTTTTAACACGTGGATGTTTTTCTGTAAATGTCAGCACATCAAATCCAGCTCGGGCTATAGCCCAAGTTAGAATATTGTTGTTTACATTTATACCTACATTCATATGTCAAATGTACAAATTATTATATTGCTCTTTTTTATTCTTTAAAAAACGGTACTCTCAGCATGTTTCGTTCAACAATTGAGCATGTGCTATTACCTTTACTTCAATTGTATCTTTTGTAAATCAACCGGACATTTAATAGAATTAAAACGGTTATTGATCCTCCTCAGCTAAGATTGATTGAAATCATATTTCTCTTTTCTTAGCATCTAAGAGTTTCCATTGAATAACTCTGAAAGGGATAATCGATGTTTTACTATTTTATTTACCTTTCATCCACAGCCATTGAAACAAGATAGTCTCATCCTTTTTTGCATCCACCTCCAGGGTAATTTCATAGAGGCCCTTTTCAGGGAAGTTGATGGCACCTATCCTGTTGGACGAATAATTATCAATCTGCCAGTTTTGATTTGGCTCGCCTACCGTTTTACCGGTCGGAATAATATCATTTTTTATAGTTGAACCTGCCGTCTTAACTGAAAGTGTTCCCCTTGGTTTTTCGCCCTGGAAACTGTAGGAGGCATCAACTATCATTTCTCCGGGTTTGTCGATAAAGATTTTCCATCGAATTTGATATTTCTCATTTATCAAAATATGTTCGGGAATAGTGCCTCCTCGTTCAGCCCTTTTGATTAATCGGTCACCTTCTTCTGAAATACGGTTTTCATGAGTTAGTGAATATCCTCCATCAACTGTTTTGGCTACCAGTCCATCAACAATCTGTGGTTTCTGATCATACTCCATGACAATTACGGAAATATGCGGATCCGGCTGGGTGACAGGAAGGCTGATTTCTGTAAGGACCTCGTTGTGATTAAACGATAGCGGAGATTTAAGCTTATCCCTGAGGACATATGCCTTTTTGGGTTTTGTGGTAATTCCCGTCAAATTTAACATATTATTATACGGCCAGTTGAATACATGGAGATACAGTTTGTGGTTCCCATCTGCCTCCGGATTATAAGTGATTTTTCCCCAGTCATGCAAATCTTTTCTAAGGTCGAAAGCTTCACTTCCATAAATTGACTCACCATTCACATCCAGCCATTCGCCCATTTCCAGCATGCGCTGAGATATTTCAAAAGGCACATCGCCATTGGCCCTGGGACCGATGTTAAGCATGAAATTTCCATTGAGGCTCACATTATTGATCAGCGATTTGAGCAAGGTGGTTGTCGATTTCCATTGGGTATCCAGCGTATGATAACCCCATGAATGCGCTACGGTGGCCGGTGATTGCCATGGATAATCAAGCTTTTTGCTCCCCAGTTGGTTATCTCCCAAAGTCCTGTAATCCACATCGCTGTCTTCTTCAATGGACAAGCCAAGCCTGGAATTTACGAGGCAGTCTGGTTGCAGTTCACGAATCAGACTTTTCAATTGCAGCAATTGCGCTTTGGTAACAATCGAATTGGAATGATGAATCCACATATCGAACCAAATCATACCGATCGGGCCATAGTTTGTAAGCAATTCCCGCATTTGTGGAATTACCTTTTCCTGCCAGTAATGATCGTATTGTTCCGCAGTGATCGGATAGATTTCCTTGGTATGATCCCAGCCATAAGGGTGCTCCCAATCCACCCAATGTGAATAATACAGCCCCAGTTTCAATCCGTACTTTTGACAGGCTTCCGCGAGTTCATTCACAATATCACGCTTTGGATTGGTGTAATCAGCCACATCATAATCGGATACTTTGCTATCCCAAAGGCCGAAACCATCGTGATGTTTGGCTGTGAGCGTCACATATTTCATGCCTGCCCTTTTTGCCAGCAATACCCATTCTTCAGGATCGATGGAATCCCAGTCAAACCGATCGAGAAGTGTTAGGTATTCTTCTTTTTCAATGCGGTTCCGGTAGTAGATCCATTCTGCATAGTCATTGTCGTTGCGAAGCTTTTCACCTTTCCAGATTCCCTCTGCTCCACTGTAAACTCCCCAGTGAATGAACATGCCAAAGCGGGCATCCACAAACCACTGAGCTCTTTCGTTGGTCTGCGACTGGGCAATGAGATTGGCACCAACAAGATTAGTTATTATAATAAGGAAAGGTAAACTGATATTATAAATATATTTCATCGGTTTTTATTTTTGATCAATAATTACTTTCAACTAATTCTACTTCACTAAGATAAAGCATATCATGTAAACTAATCTTTTCGTAACCAAACCTTCAAGGATTTTTAGCATAATTTATCTTTGATTATTATAATTAGAAAACATTTGTAACCGAATCCCCGCCTTGCCGGCTGGCAGGTTTGAAGGTTTTTGGTACAATTAAAAACGATAAAGTTAAGTTCGTAAAGTAGGACTAAATCTGTTTATAAAATATCAGGAGATCAATTTCAATTCAACCGCTTCTCCCGAAACTACACACGTTGAAATTGGTATTTCTCCATAGATAGTGTTTAAAAATGGCTCGCCATTATTTATTCCTACTAATCCATAACCTTTTTCAGTAGATAAGAAACTTTGAAAGCTATCTCCCAATTTTGAATTAATAAAAAGCGTCTGGTCAACAGCATCATATCTCACACCTGTCAATCCCTGAAGCAAACCATAGCTGGCAAGCGCCCGGGCATACCAATGTCCACATTCATATTCGTTAAAGGGATTTCTTATCCTGCCATCATATCGTTTTCGCACCTCCTGAACGATGTCAATGCCAGCCCGGGGCTCACCCATCAACATCAGGTGGGAAGCGACCTGGTATTCGATTCCCGTCCAGACTTCATTGCTATAAACGAAGGGCAAGGAAAGCGCACCTCCTTTTGGCCATGTACACAACAACAGCCCTCCTTCATTTCCTAAGGCATAGGATGGTCGTTGCGGATTTACATGGTCAGAAAGATCTTTTTTCAGATTATATTTATGCACGGATTTTAAATGACTTTTTATTTTCTCACTATCAATAAAATCATCCAATCCACACATGCTGCCAATCCATGATCCCAGGATACCATCAGAAAGACAACCGGTTCCATACTGGTATTTTGGCCCTTCTTTCATCAATAACTGCCTTGCTTCCTCCGAATAGTTGATGTTCCAGGATTCTTCCAATTTATCCAATGGACTCGGCGTCTGAAGTCCTTCCCACTGAATTTTTTGAATAAAGTACTCGCCGTCGAATAATTCCCCTTCAATTACTTTCTTTCCTTTTTCGTAAAGTTTCCTATAAGCTGAAATATCACTGTTTAAGGCTTCTCCCATTTTGGTCATGGCATACAGCGCTCCTAAATAAAAACTGGTACACATCCCATCCGGCCCCCAAAATTCAATATCGTAGGTGTTGTGATGTGGCTCCTCAAGAATCCCTTTCCCTTTTGGATCCCACATACCAATGCAATAATCCATGCTTTTTTGAACCTTTGGCCACAGCGATTTCAACCAGGAAGTATCACCTGAAATTCGCCACTCCCTGTACATTTTCATAATACCTCCCAATTGACCATCAGCAGCTGCATGAAATCCATGATCATTTCCCCGGACAGGAAGCGCTGACCTGAATGTCTGATGACCAGTTTCACTTTGGTTGTCGATAAATTCAGTTTCCCGTAAAGATCGCTCCAACCTTGGAAACAGGTGAGCAATGGCCTGAGCATAATTCCAAACGTGGGTACAGGATCCATGGCAACACCCACCTTTGTCATGACATCCTTCCCATGCCCATAAACTTCCATCCTTTTGTCGCAATACTGTCGGCGACTTCAGTATTGTTAAATTTGCCGCTACTGACTCAAGCACCACTTCAGGCAAGGTTTGCGAATAAAATGCCTCTGTAAAAGATGTTGTTTTTTCTTTTAATGATTGATAATTATCCACCCAGTAAGATGCTACCTCATGAACATCCTTGTATTTGCCAGAATACCATGGTTCGTAAAACAATGAATTATACTCTGCCGAGCAGCAATCAGATGTTTCTGAAGAACATTCAGTGAGTTTTTCTTCAAGATCCTCATCTTGAGGCCCTCTTCGTATATTGGAGTGTGGAACATACCATGAAAACATCAGCGGGATTGTTTTTTTCTCCCCCGCATTTAATTGAATTGGTATATATAGCGAAGCCCCCGGAGAGTTTTCTTTTATGCCATCACTTGGCAGATTGCCCTCCTCAATATCTTTCCATATAATTGATCTGGCATCAAACCATCCACCCCTGAATAAGCTGTGATCAACGACCACATTTTTGTCTGTTGTAAAAATTCCAAAATCTCCTTTATAGTGTGGTTTATCTTTATAGCATTTTTGAGCTAGTACAAAGCCATTCTTCATTTTTTGGATAGAACCTCCACCTTCATACTGCCCTCCGAATTCACTGGATCGATCTATCTTCATAAAATTGTACGCGTGATAAGAGAACACACCTTCAATAGGCTGGTTGGAAGTATTCTTAAATTCATACTCGATAGCCGCTACCGGTAAACTGGAATTATCTTCGTCGGTTGGTATAAAAGGACTCCAGCCGACTAAGGAGATATCCATGGGCATTTTTTCATCCTGTAACTCAACGCGCCCAAATGGAAACTGCGCATTAAATGACGATTTATTAAATCTCGGAAATCCATAAGAAGTTTGCCCGGCGCCATTTCCGGTACCTGGTTTCCCAAATATTTTATTTGTTGGAACGGGGCCTTCGAGCACTTTCGCTACTTTTTTATTCCCCTGGATCGATATCGCTGCAAACATAAATGGCTCCTTAAATATTTCCGGAGTATTGCGCACAGATACATGAGAAATGCATCCGCTCCCTTCGAGACAAACCATCCCTGCGCCAATACCCCCTAGTGGAAAGGCTACTCGATTTAGAAACGGACCTTGATAAGATTGATTGAAATTGCGTGAATAGTTTCCATCTTTCATTGGATGATTCTCGGAATAAACTGAAGACTCTAAATTTTCCTGCTTTACTTCAGGTTCACAGCTCATTCCAAGAGTTGCTCCAGCAGCGGTAGCAATAGCTCCTTTTTTAAAAAAATCGCGTCTGTTAATGTTTTCCATAGTTTTGGTGTGTTTATTTATACCCTCAATATTTCAGGAGAAAATCAAGGTTGTGAAATTAATTTCTTTTTTTCAAAACCTTAAGTAATCAAGGTAGTTAGATAGCTTAAAAATAAATATATGAGTAAGGTAATGGAAAATCAAATAATCACCAAGGAGGTGCTCGAAGAAGCCATGAGCTACGAGACATATTTTGACTTAATTAAAAACCTGGTAGCAGAAGGGAAAACCTCGGGAGATGATCAAAGCGAAAAATTAGTAAATTTCACAAGGTTGAATTTTCAGCGAATGAAAAGGGTATATAAAACAACTGTATTGAATGAAGACCTGCTATTAGAAATTGAAAAGTTGGACAGAAGTATGATTTTGCTTGTGTTAACTGAAGGTTGGTGTGGGGATGCTGCCCAAAGTTTGCCTGTATTTTCAAGAATATCAGAATTATCTGATCGCATTGGGCTGAAGGTACTTTTGCGGGATGAAAATCCGGATATTATTAATGCATATCTTACCAATGGTGGCAAAGCCATCCCGAAATTAATTGCCGTCGATGCCGAGACTCTTGACGAGTTATTTGTGTGGGGGCCGAGACCCGTTAAATTTCATGCGATGGTCATGGAGCATAGAAAGAATCCTAAATTATCCAATGAAGAATTTCAGGAATCACTTCATAAAGCATACACTCTTGATAAAACTCAGGCAATTCAGCATGAAATAAAAAAGCTTATCGCGAACATTTAGTTCACAAATCAGATAAAATGAAAAAGCCGCTCTATCGAACGGCTTTTTCATTTAAATAAAGTATTTAAAATATATCTTATTTCAGTTCATTAGGAGCTTTGCCTTGCCTCCAGTGTTCTTCAATTTTTTCTAACGATATACCTTTTGTCTCCGGAATGTATTTCATTCCCCAGATTATTCCAATTATAGCAATACCGGCATATAGCAAAAATGCCCCTGCGGGATTAGGATCAGACTCAATCACCTCCTTTCCATCTTTCATGACTGTCTTCGTAATTTCCATTCCATCCCCGGTAAACAACCAGGCAAGTTTTAAAAATGTAAATGCTACAATTCCATTAAAGAACCAATTGGAAAGTGCTCCAACACTCATACCAACACCCCTGATTTTCAATGGGAATATTTCAGAAATTATCAACCAGCCCAATGGTCCAAGGCTAATGGCAAAGAAAACAATGTAAATTAATACGGTACCGACAATTACCCATCTCAGGTTATCTCCAAGACTATCCTTCATAAAGAAGAACATACCCAAAGCTGTCAAAGAAATCATGATTCCGGTTACTCCGATAAAATATAGCTTTCTCCTACCAATTTTATCAATTAAGAACATGGCCACTACTGTTGAAGCCACGTTGACAATTCCAACGCTTATTGTGGCTACAATTGCCGCTCTGGCACCTTCAAATCCTGCGATTAAGAAAAGGGTTGGCGCATAGTAAATCACTGTATTGATGCCAACAAACTGCTGCACGAACATTATACCAATTGCAATAAACAGAGGAGTTCTCCATGTCTTGCTGAACAATTCACTAAATCCTACAGATTCCTGCTCCAGCGCAATCTCTTCTTTTATTTTAGAATATGCTTCTTCGACAAGGGCGGGATCTTCAACTTTTTCAAGAACTTTCTTTCCCTCCTCATCCTTACCTTTTCCAATTAAAAACCTTGGAGTTTCAGGTAAAAAGATCATTCCGGCAAATAGAATTATTGCTGGGAAAACGCCAACATAAAACATCCATCTCCACGAAAACGCATTTGATTCATCTGCAAAATACAGATCGCTGAAATAGGATGCGACTATCCCAATTGTAATCATTAACTGAAAAGAAGAAACCAATGCACCACGAGCCTTAACCGGTGAAATCTCTGAAATATACAATGGTACAGCAAAAGAAGATATACCAATAGCAATTCCTAAGATCACTCTACTGCCAGCTAAAAACCACATCGATGGTCCTGCTCCTGTCAATATTGAACCGGCTGCAAAGATTATAGAAGTAACTAAAATCACCTTTTTCCTGCCGACAATATCTGTTATTCTACCTGAACCAAGAGCACCTAATACTGCACCCACAAGTACTGCTGTGGTCACCAATTCTTGTTGTCCGCTGGTGAGATCCCAACTTTCTTTTAAAAACGGTAAAGCCCCGGAAATTACCCCCGTATCAAATCCAAACAGCAATCCCCCTGTAGAAGCGATTGCTGCAATCACAATAACTAATGATTTATTTTGTTTTTTTTCTGCCATTTTTGTTTAGGTTTAATTATTTAATGATTTGTTGTTAAAAAATATCTGCGTCTATGGCTGATTCGTGTGATAAAATGATTCCACTAACACACTATCGACATCGCCTTTAAAACTGCTTTTCAATTGGCCGATAAATATATAAAAAATAATACAAATACAATTTTTTAATTTCGCAACCAGGCTATGATGATATCTCATAAAAAAGTTTACTTAGTGTATAAATAACAATGATTATTATCGCAGAAAACTTTTATCTCATTTTCAAAATATTAACTTGCATCAGTTTTACAATTTCATCGATTGCCATGCCCAATGAGTCATATGAAAATGACTTATTATCAGCATAAAAATCTAATTTTTAAAAAATTGAAAAGAAGAGACTTTTTAAAAACCACAACAGCACTTGCTGCTACAAGTTTACTTTCGTACAAACCGTTAATAGCAGAACCCGAAAAATTAATTGGCATTCAATTATACACTGTCAGAAAGGAGATAAGTGAAGACCTGGTTGGGACATTAAAGAAAGTTGCTAAGATAGGTTATAGTTCCATCGAGCTGGCCGGTTATAGAGATGGGAAGTTTTATGGAGAGACACCAAAAGAATTTAAAAATATTGTGAATGACCTAGGGCTGAAAGCACTGAGTTCACACAACGGAATACGACCAGAACAAATAGAAAAAATAGTTGAAGATAATGTCCGATTAGGAGTAAAATATACGGTGCTCCCATACTTAGGCAATACACAAAGAAAAACATTAGACGATTATAAAAAGTTGGCTGAACAGTTCAATACATATGGTGAAGTATGTAAAAAAGCGGGGATAAAATTCGCTTACCACAACCATGACTTTGAATTTGAGTTGATGGAAGGGGAAATTCCATATGATGTATTGCTGAATGGAACAGATCCGGACTTGGTGAATTTTGAAATGGACTTGTTCTGGATTAAAAAAGGAGGATATCAGCCATTGGATTATTTCAATAAATTTCCCGGCAGGTTTGCCCTGTGGCACGTGAAAGATTTAGATCCTGCAACCGGAAAATATACAGAAGTTGGTAGTGGAAATATCAATTTCAAGGAGATATTTAATAATAAATCTACCGCGGGGATGGAATATTTCTTTGTTGAATTGGACAATAGTAAGCGCCCTGCATTAGAATCAATAAAAATAAGCTATGATTATTTAAAGGGGTCTGAATTTATTCAATAAATATTTACATTTACAATGACATACAAATCGTTTTTTTATCTAATCAATAATAAATTATGAAAAATAAAAGAAAATCTATGAGTCGCAGGAAATTCATTGGGGGATCAATGGCTGCTGCTGCTACAGTTTCAATTGTTCCAAGACACGTATTGGGTGGTGTAGGGTATAAAGCTCCCAGCGACACTTTAAACATCGCCGGTGTGGGTATTGGAGGCATGGGAGCAAGCAACCTAAGTAGAATGAAACAAGAAAATATCGTTGCTCTTTGCGATGTTGACTGGAAATATTCTAAACATGTATTTGATGAGTATCCAAATGCTAAAAAGTTCTGGGACTGGAGAGAAATGTATGATAAAATGAGCAATGACATTGATGCGGTAATGGTTGCTACTGCTGACCATTCTCATGCTATAGTTGCCGCTAATGGCATGACTTTAGGTAAGCATATTTATCTTCAAAAGCCACTGACACACAGTGTTTACGAATCAAGATTGATGACAAAACTTGCTGCTAAATACAAGGTTGCAACTCAAATGGGTAACCAGGGAGCTTCCGGAGATGGCGTAGCAGAAACCTGTGAATTGATCTGGAGTGGTGCCCTTGGTGAAATTACCAAAGTTGAGTCATTTACAGATAGACCTATCTGGCCTCAAGGCCTGAACGTTCCTGAAAGAGGTGACTGGGTACCGGAAACCCTGAATTGGGATTTATTTACAGGTCCGGCAAAAATGGTTCCTTTCAACCATGTTTATCATCCTTGGAACTGGAGAGGCTGGTGGAATTATGGTACCGGCGCACTTGGCGATATGGCGTGCCACATTCTTCATCCGGTTTTCGAAGGATTAAAGCTTGGATATCCGACAAAAGCACAAGGAAGTTCAACATTGCTCTTAGATGCATGTGCACCCTCTGCACAGGCAGTGAAACTTACCTTCCCGGAAAGAAAGAAAGTAGGAAAAGTAAAAATGCCGGAAGTGGAAGTATCGTGGTTCGATGGAGGTATCAAGCCAATGTTACCTGATAACTGGCCAGCCGGTAAAAATCCAAATAAAAGCGGTGGAGGAACTTTCTTCTACGGAACTAAAGACATTCTTCATGTTGGTTGTTACGGTGTTGAGCCTGAATTGCTTTCAGGAGAAAAACCAAATGTCGCTAAAACTGAAAGAAGAGTTCCGCAAGGTAGCGGTGGTCATGAAGCTGATTGGATTCGTGCTTGCAAGGAAAGTCCTGAAAACAGGTTGCCGGCCACATCAGATTTTGCTGAATCCGGACCATTCAATGAAATGGTTGTCATGGGGGTATTGGCTGTAAGACTTCAGTCATTGAATAAAACACTTAATTGGGATGGCGAAAACATGAAATTCACGAACATTTCAGATAAGGAAAAAATCAAAACTGTGATTAAGGATGGATTTACCATTCATGACGGGCATCCTTCATTTAAAAAGGATTGGACTGATCCTGTTGGCGCCGATGAGTATGCTCAGGAACTCATTAAACACACCTACAGGGATGGTTGGTCATTACCTGATATGCCTGCATAATTCTTTTAAAGAAGTAAAATGGAATTTAAATAAAAGTAATGGTTCTTTGGAGCCATTACTTTTTCTCAATAAAAAGGAATTTTAAATCAAGATTGTTTTATTAACTAAACGCGTAAGACAAAGAATATGAAAAAGATTAGTTTATTATTATCACTCTTTATTGTGTTTTCGATGACTTCTTTTGCAAAAAAAGGAGGAGATAACACATTATCGAAAAAGGAGAAAAAAGAAGGCTGGGTTTTACTTTTTGATGGTAAATCCACCGATCACTGGAGAGGATACGGAAAAGACCACTTTCCAAAAGGATGGGTAATTGAAGATGGTGCAATAAAATGCAATGGTTCAGGTAGAGGTGAAGCAGGCGCTAAAGATGGTGGCGATATTATCACAAAGAAAAAATATCAGAATTTTGAATTGGCATTGGAATGGAAAATCTCTGAAGGGGGGAATAGCGGTATTTTTATTCTCAGTCAGGAAGTGGAAGGTGATCCGATTTATAAGTCATCTCCTGAAATGCAAGTCCTGGATAATGAAAAACATCCAGACGCAAAATTAGGTAAGAATGGAAATCGTAAAGCTGGATCATTGTATGATTTGATTCCTGCAACTCCTCAAAATGCAAAACCAGTAGGAAAATGGAATAAAGTTGTAATAACCGTTTACAAAGGCTCTGTGATCTTCAATCAGAATGGTAAAAATGTAGTAGAATTTCACCTGTGGACAGATGATTGGAAAACAATGGTGGCAGACAGCAAATTCAAGGATTGGCCAAATTTTATTGATCCGGTATCCAAAGGGTATATTGGCCTTCAGGATCATGGAGACGATGTCTGGTACAAAAATATAAAGATTAAAGAATTATAATTTTATTCTTTATTGGTGCCTTAAAAATCACCGGATAAAGCTTATAAAGAATATTGTGAAATGCCGGCGAATCCGGCATTTCCTTTTTAACTTTCTGAATAATTTCACTTCTTAAAAATTAGGATTTTGAGACCAAAGGTTTGTTTATTTCTTTTCATTTCGATATTTATTCTGTCCTGTAGTAAAAAAGGAGGCAAACAAAATTCAAAGAAGCTTATAACTGCTGAATATAAAATGGTAAATCTAGATAACTTCAGAACAACTATAGACGATAAAAATGTTGAACTGTACAATCTGAAAAACGCAAATGGATTGGTTGTACAGATCACGAATTATGGAGGTAAAATTGTCTCCATCATCGTCCCCGATCGCAATGGGAATTTTGATGATATTGTGACAGGTTATGATAATATTGAAAAATATGTAAAAGGTGATAACTCATTTGGTGCCATCATTGGAAGATATGGAAATCGAATCGCCAATGGGAAATTTGAGTTGGATGGGAAAGAATATGAGTTGGCTAAAAACAGTGGAGATAACCATATTCATGGAGGGCGAAAGAATTTCAGCAATACCGTTTGGGAAGTTATAGATGAAAAATCTGATCAACGAAAGCTATCACTCCACTACCTGAGCAAAGATGAAGAAGAGGGATATCCCGGAAATCTGGATGTTAGAGTCGTCTATACCCTAACAGATAATAACGAGCTGATCATCGATTACTATGCGACTACTGATAAAGCCACAGTTGTCAACCTTACAAACCATTCTTATTTCAATCTGGCCGGAGGAGATTTTGAACCCATTTATGAGCATGAATTGCAAATTACAGCTAAACAATTTGTTCCTGGCAGAAAGGATTTGATCCCATTAGGAGCATTGTGGAATGTCGAAAGCACTCCTATGGATTTTAATAAATCTACGCCAATCGGCAAGCGGATTAATGAGGATTATGAGCAATTGAAAATTGGAGGAGGATATGATCACACTTATGTCCTCAACAATGAAAAAGGAGCATTATTAAAATATGCAGAAGTCTATGACCCGAAAACCGGAAGGGTGATGGAGTGCCGGACTACAGAGCCAGGGGTACAGCTCTACACGGCAAATCATTTTAATGGAAGCCAGGTTGGGAAAAATGGCATTTCTTATCAGAAGCAATGCGCATTTTGCCTCGAAACCCAGCACTATCCTGATTCTCCAAATCAACAGCAGTTTCCTTCCACTGTATTAACCCCGGATGAGTTTTATAAAACAACAACAATCTATAAGTTTGGAACCAGGTAGCATTACCGAACTAAATAGCCATTTTCAGTTATTTTTTTGATATGGGAAAACCTAAGATAAATCCACCGTTACAGACAATTGATATAATCATCGAAGGCCTGGCTGCAATCTGCATAATCTATTTGATAACACAATTAATCATGGAATATCCGGGATTAAATCAAAAAGTTCCGACACATTTTGGTGCCAATGGAATGCCGGATGCATGGGGTAATAAATCATCTTTGCTTGTTCTGCCCATTGTTGCAATGGTACTTTATGCGGGATTAACAGTTTTGAACCGATTTCCACATTTATTTAATTACCCTTTAACTATAACAGAGCAAAATGCTGAAAAGCAATATCAATATGCAAAAACAATGATCAGTGCTTTGAAATTCACAACTATAGGACTTTTCCTTTACATACAATTGCAAACTATAAATGTGGCCAAAGAAGTACAATCGGGTTTGGGTTCTTTTTTCTTAATCGTGCTTATTGCCGGATCATTTCTTCCGATTATTGTCTATTTTGTAATAGCATTTAGAAATAAATGAGGTACATCACCGATGGCTATCAATGCCTTCCATCATGCTGATATAACTTTCAAATCTTGACATAGCAATTTCTCCATTTTCCACAGCCTCAATCACTGCACAATCCGGCTCATGCGTGTGTGTGCAATTATGAAATTTGCATTTCCCAAAAAGATCGCGCATTTCAGGGAAAAAATGGCTTATCTCTTCATCGTAAATGTCCATCAATCCGAGTTCTTTTATTCCCGGTGTATCAATAACATAGGTATTTTCATCAATTTCAAACATTTCAGCAAATGTAGTGGTATGGATTCCTTTATTGGCAAATGTGGATACTTCAGAGGTTTCCTGATTTATGTGAGGCGAAAGAAAATTCAGGATGGTGGATTTCCCAACACCGGAATGCCCTGCAATGAGGGATATATTGCCCAATAATTTATCTCTGAATAAATCAAGGTTTTCTCCGGTTTTAGCAGACATGGTAATAAAATCAACGTTTATTCTTTTGTATATATCTTGAAGCTCACTCGCATATTCATTTTCCACATCCTCCCACATGTCCGTTTTATTAAAGACAAGCAACGATGAAATTCTGAACGATTCCGCAGCAACCAGGAAACGATCAATAAACCCCAAAGATGTCCGTGGAAATGAAATGGTCGCAATGACCACAGCAAGATCAATATTGCTTGCCAATATATGCCCAAAAGCTGCTTTTCTTGCAGATCGCCTGATTAGGTAATTTTTTTTTGGTGAAATAGAGTGAATGATCCCCTGCCCATTTTCTTCCGGATCATACTGTACCCGATCACCCACAGATACGGGGTTAGTGACTTTTATTCCTGTAATTTTCAATTTGCCACGCACCCTGCAGCGTATTATACTTCCCTCCGGGGTTTTCACCACATACCAGGAACCGGTGGATTTAATGACAAGGCCTTCCACTATCCGAGATATTTATTTAAAAAATCCATGATTCTTTCTGTGGCTCCTGCATTATTATTTACATAATCTGCACATATCATTGATGCTTTTTGGCGTTGGGCTTCATCCTCAAAAATTTCTTTCATTATGCCTTTCAACTCCTTGTAATTGGATACCTCAAATGCACCGCCAAGGTTTACCAAATCAATCGCCTCCTGATACTTGATATTATCTTTTCCTTTTCCAAAGAGAATCGGCATCCCAAAAGTCGCCGCCTCCAGAATATTGTGAAGACCTTCACCAAAAGCACCTCCAATATATGCGATATCACCGTATTGATACAATGAAGAAAGCAAGCCTATATTATCAATGATAAGCACTTTTGCAGTATTTATCGCGTTTGGATCAGCACTGGAATATAGCTGAAAACTAACCGTAATCCCTCCAGTCAGCTTTCTGATTTTCTCTTTCCCTATTTCATGGGGAGCGATGATAAATTTTATTTTGTTGTTATTATCATTTATAAAATGAAGGAGCAATTCAATATCTTCCGGCCAGCTACTGCCTATGATCATTACTTTATCCACACCCTTAAATAATTGCGCTATTTTAATGCTCTTTGGGTGGCTGCAAATTTCCTTAACCCTGTCAAACCTGGTGTCTCCTGAGACAGTTACATTATCAAATCCCTGATTTTTAAGTAATTGTTTCGAAGCTTCATTTTGAACAAAAAAGTGCTCAAAACCCGCGAGCATATTTCTGAAAAATTGACCATTACGCTTAAAAAATGGCTGATCGGGTCTGAATATGGCTGAAACAGAGAAGGTTGGCACTTTCTGCTCTCTAAGTTCAGAAAGATAATAATGCCAAAATTCATATTTAATAAATATTGCCATGGAGGGATTGAGCAAGTCGATAAATTTTTTGGCATTTTTTCCGCTATCAAATGGTAAATAGCAAATGTAATCTGCTCCATCATAATCCTTTCTAACCTCATACCCGGAAGATGAAAAGAAAGTGATGATAATTCCATACTCCGGGTGTTCTTTTTTTATTTGTTCAATCAATGGTCTTCCTTGCTCAAACTCTCCAAGAGAAGCGCAATGAAACCATATCTTTGGGCCGGTAGGAATATTATTTTTTAATGCTGATTCCCAGTTCTTTCTGCCTTCACTCATCAATCTGGCCTTGGCGTGAAACGGACTTAAAAGCCTTAACAGCACCGGGAAAAGAAATAAAGCAATGTCGTAAAATGTCCGTTTCAATATTTATTATTTTCACAAAAATAAAAAACCCTCTCCAATGAGAGGGTTTTGAACTAAAAAAAAGAGTACTTCCTAGTGAGTTGAAAGATATTCAGCAACACTATCCCTGGTTTCTTTCATGGTATCTTTTCCTTCTTCCCAGTTGGCAGGACAAACTTCACCGTGCTCTACAGTAAATTGCCATGCATCAACTATGCGTAAGGTATCGTTAATATTTCGCCCCAGCGGTAGATAGTTGATATATTCATGACGTACAATCCCATCTTTATCGATAAGAAATGTTCCCCTGAATGCGATTGGCTCACCTTCAAAAACAAGATTTCCACTTTCATCATAATCCCAATCACCACCTAAAACACCGTAATTTGAAGCTATAGTTTTAGATGTATCCGCAACCAAAGGATAGGTAACACCTTCGATTCCTCCTTGTTTTTTAGGAGTATATAACCACGCCAGGTGAGTTTCTTCTGTATCTGTTGAAATACCAATAACCGCCACGTTTCTTTTTTCAAATTCAGGCAATAACTCCTGGAACGCTAATATTTCTGTTGGACAAACAAACGTAAAATCTTTTGGATAAAAGAAAAGTACAATTTCTTGTTTCCCAATAAGATTTTCTAAAGAAAAATCTTCAACAATTTCATTTCCGTTTATAACTGCCGGTGCAGTAAATAATGGCGCTTTTTTTGCTACTAATGACATAATTTTAAAAGTTTAATTATAAGTTTTATGTAATTGATATCCCTTTCGAGGGATTGACTTTTTCACCTTTTATCTGAAGTTTAATATCCGTAATATTTAAATTACTAAATTTTTTCTTATTCAGGTAATTCATCAATATTTTACTGAGCTCCTCATCTTCATAGTCCAGAATTTCATTGGTATTGGTAATATAAATATGATTATGATGCTTTCTTTTTGCATCATACCTCATGGTCCCCCCGGGAGAGGATACCTTATTTATCAACTCATTTTCAACAAAGGTCTCCAACGTTTTATAAACTGTAGCCAATGAGATAGAAGGATTATTATCTTTTATTCGTTCAAATACCTGTTCTGCCGATGGATGCTTATTTGTCTCCATAACAGCCTGATAAACAACAATTCGCTGATGGGTTATCTTCAATTTTTTTGCTGAAAGAACATTGGTGATAATATTTAATTTTTTTGACTCCAAATAAGAATTATTATTATTTAGTAATTATTATTATGCAATAATAGTTATCATTAAAACAACAACAAAACTTTTTTACAATTTTTTCATTAATTCATCAATACAATACATCATTCGAAGAACCATGAAGATTAATAAAAGTTACATTTTTAATTAAACCGGTATTCATGTTTGAAATTTTTTAAATGAAATATTATGTTTTTAAGAATTAGAAAGACAAAAATCATCGTTTTATCAGTCTTATTTTTTACGGTTATAATTTACAAAGCAGACGCTCAGAGCACGAATTTCGATGCATTCCTAAAAGCAGGTTCAGACGATGCTTCTTTATTAGTTAAGAATTACATGGAACCAATGGTAGTCGGATTTTCCTATGGTATGTCTAATTCATGGTACAATACTGCAAAAACCCACAAAACACTTGGCCTTGACCTCACGATTACAGCAAATTTGACTTCCGTACCAACTTCAAAACAGTTTTTTACATTCAACCCATCAGATTACGCCAACGTTACCAGCACGGGTGAAACGGATCAAATACCAACCATCATGGGACCAGAGGAAGACAATGGTGCTCTTCTTACATTTTCCTATCCGGATGAAAATACAGGTGAAATTATCAGGGGCACCTTTGCGCCAGCCGGAATTGGGATAAAAGAACAATTTGGATTTAATGTCGTTCCTTCGCCAATGGTTCAATTGGGCGTGGGAACATTTAAAAATACAGATATTATTATTAGATATACTCCTGAAATTACATATGGGGATTTCAAAACAAGTGTATTTGGTATGGGTATAAAGCACGATATCAAACAATGGATCCCGGGATTAAAAAAAGTTCCCATTGACATTTCAATCCTTGGTGCTTTTAGTGGATTTGATAATAAGTTTGATATGTCTGGCCTTGAGTTAGATGGCGAAAATCAACAGTCTGTATTTAATATTAATAATTGGACGGTTCAGGGAATTGTATCTAAAAAAATATCAATATTAACACTTTATGGAGCCTTTGGATATAGCAGTGTTACCTCATCATTAAAAATGAATGGCACATATATAATTGAAGATGACATTGATCCGGCGCTTACAATTTCAGTCACAGATCCAATCGATATTACTTACTATGAAAATTCCTGGAGAGCAACTGGTGGATTAAGAATTAAGCTTGCCTTTTTTACGCTACATGGCGACTATACCTGGCAGGAATATCCCATTGTTTCTGCTGGATTTGGATTAAGCTTTAAGTAGTACCAGAACAAAAAACTTCACAGCTAACCCGAATGCTTTAGCTTTCGGGAATTATTCCAATCTTTTCCTTTTTCTTATATCCAATTATCTGATTATATCAATTGGTTTATGACTCGATTTGTATTATATCAATAATCAGATATTTCGGTAATTTCCAATTTTTCTTTTCTCGGATTGTTATGATTATTGATCTCAAATAAAGAATTGATCCTATTCAGGATTAGTGAAATCTTACTACATTTGCGATTCATTCAATTTTGTAAATAATTATAACTATTAAACATACATCCTATGGCATTTGATATCGATATGATAAAAGCTGTATATACTCGCATGGAGGAAAGGATCGATGCAGCTAAAAAAGTATTAAACAAACCACTTACACTTACTGAAAAAATCCTTTATAGCCATTTACATGATCAAGATACTCTAAAAGAATTTAAAAGAGGTGAAACTTATGTTGATTTTACACCCGACCGTGTAGCGATGCAGGATGCTACTGCACAAATGGCATTATTACAATTTATGCAGGCGGGAAAATCAAAGGCAGCGGTTCCAAGTACTGTACATGCCGATCACTTGATACTTGCTAAACTTGGCGCCAATCAGGATCTTCAGGATTCTATAAACAGGAATAACGAAGTATATAACTTTTTGTCTTCAGTTACCAATAAATATGGTATCGGATTTTGGAAACCCGGCGCTGGTATCATTCACCAGGTAGTCCTGGAAAATTATGCATTTCCAGGAGGAATGATGATTGGAACTGATTCTCACACTGTAAACGCAGGCGGGCTGGGTATGGTAGCCATTGGAGTAGGAGGTGCCGATGCTGTGGATGTCATGGCCAATATGCCCTGGGAACTAAAGTTTCCAAAACTGATTGGGATAAGACTAACCGGGAAATTAAATGGATGGACTTCCGCTAAAGATGTTATTCTTAAAGTGGCAGGTATTCTGACAGTAAAAGGTGGGACCGGTTGTATTGTAGAATATTTTGGAGAGGGTGCTCAATCGCTTTCATGTACTGGAAAAGGAACCATTTGCAACATGGGCGCTGAAATTGGCGCTACCACATCAACCTTTGGATATGATGAATCCATGGAAAGGTATTTACGTGCAACAGGAAGAGACGATGTAGCTGATGCGGCAAATTCAGTCGCTGAACACCTGACGGCAGATGCGGAAGTATATGAAAATCCGGAAAATTATTTTGACCAGATAATTGAAATAAATCTTTCTGAATTAGAACCCCATTTAAATGGGCCTTTCACACCTGATAGAGCAACTCCAATTTCGAAAATGGCTGAGGAAGCTAGTAAAAATGACTGGCCAACTAAAATTGAGGTAGGTCTTATTGGATCTTGTACCAATTCCTCCTACGAGGATATTTCAAGAGCAGCATCGCTGGCCCAACAAGCTGTAGATAAAAACCTAAAGACAAAGGCTAAGTTTACCATAACGCCCGGTTCTGAACAGGTCAGATTTACGATAGAAAGAGATGGATTTATAAATACTTTCAATAAAATTGGCGCAAGTGTATTTGCCAATGCCTGCGGACCTTGCATAGGCCAGTGGGACCGGCCCGGCGCCGATAAAGGCGAGAAAAACACTATTGTACATTCATTCAATAGAAACTTTGCAAAGAGAGCTGATGGGAATCCGAATACATTTGCTTTTGTTGGTTCTCCTGAATTGGTCACAGCCTTGACCATTGCGGGAGATTTGACATTTAATCCATTAACGGATAAGCTTACCAATGAAAAAGGTGAAGCGGTCATTCTCGATCCTCCTTCGGGACTTGAATTACCTGCAAAAGGATTTGCAGTTGAAGATGCAGGATACCAGGCACCTGCTGCAGATGGAAGTAACATAGAAATAACTGTCAGGCCCGATTCGGAAAGATTACAGTTATTAACTCCATTTGAGCCCTGGGACGGGAATAATTTGATTGGTTTAAAATTATTGATTAAAGCAAAAGGTAAATGTACTACAGATCACATCTCAATGGCTGGGCCATGGCTGAGATTTAGAGGGCATTTAGATAATATATCCAACAATATGCTGATAGGCGCAGTTAACTTTTTCAATGATGCAACCGATAAAGTAAAAAATCAATTGACCGGCGAGTATAACAGTGTTCCTGATGTTCAACGAGATTATAAAGCACATGGAATTAGCAGCATTGTTGTGGGAGATCATAATTATGGTGAAGGAAGTTCGCGGGAGCATGCGGCAATGGAACCAAGACATCTCGGTGTAAAGGTGGTTTTAACGAAATCATTTGCCAGAATACATGAAACAAATCTTAAGAAGCAGGGAATGCTTGCACTGACTTTTGATCGGGAATCAGATTATGATAAAATTCTGGAAAACGATACAATTGATATCATAGATTTGGAAAATTTTGCTCCTGGTAAATCCATAACACTTGTTTTAAATCATGTAGATGGTTCTAAAGATGAGATTAAAACCAGTCACACTTACAACGAAAATCAGATAGAATGGTTTAAAGCCGGATCAGCACTAAACTTGATTAAACAACAGCAATAAAGCAACATATTGCCTAAACTAATTAAAATCAGCTCAAGAGCTGCTTTTTTTACTCATAGATTTCATCAAATAAAAAATCTTAGTGAAATTATTTTCAATTAACTTAAAAAGTACTTGCATAACCATTTTTATTAATTTTACAGTTTAACTTCATAAAAAGTGTTAAATTTCACAAATAATTAATTCTAAATGGGTCTATTTACTGTATTCAGTGATAACGAAAAGGACAAAAACAGAAGTCATATAAAAAATTTATTGGAAGTTGCCATTGCCGATGGAAAATTAGACGAAAGTGAGCTTAATCTTGTGATAAAAATAGCAAGCAATTTTGATATGACTAAAGAAGAAGTATTGGAAATTAAAAACAATTCCAATGAAATTAGTTTTAATCCGCCGTCAAGTTATAGCGCGAAAATAAAACTGCTAGAAGATTTGGTGAATGTTATTATTGCTGATAAAACTATTCACGAAAGTGAAGTCGAGATTTGCAAAGAATTTGCACTTAAATTGAATATTTCTCCAATCATTATTGATGATATCATTGTATCAATTCTTAACGCGGATGATAAATATTGATCTTAGTGAAATCAGGTTGTTATGATAAAATTTAGATTTGTAGGAGAACAATTAAACCATATATTTCTAAATCGTAAAGTTGTAATGTGGAAGAATATTTTTATGGTTAACGGTTATAACGAAATTAAAACCCAAAGGACAGATAGGTTGGTTATTTATTAATTTAGTTTTCATCATTAATGCAATGAAACGGTTAAATTAGATCAAATTAATCAATAAAATCCCGGTAAGTGATTTCGAATAAAATTGTCATAGAACTAAAATTTAAAGAAAAAGTATAACTATGTTAATTTTAATTTGTACTTTTGGCAGGTTTTTAATCATATTTTAAAAATAAATTTTTTTCCAATGGATAAATTTCTCTACCTACTTTTATTTGTTTTAATAACATCATGTTATTCTACAAAAAAGGTCACATATCTTCAAAGTGAGGAAAATACACTTGAAATAACCAATATTCCCATTTCATATCTGGTTCAACCAAATGACATCCTCAATATTCGAGTACAAAGTCTGGACCCGGAGCAATCCGCTTTCTTCAATATTTCGGCAACAGAAAACAGAAACATTCAGGCAAATGAAGCCTCACTGTTTTTAAGTGGATACTCTGTCAGCCAGGAAGGTTTAATCGATTTACCAATTGTTGGTAATATAAAGGTTAGTGGACTTCAGGTCGATCAAATTCAAAGATTGATTCAAAATGAAATTAATAAGTATTTGTTAGATGCTATTGTTCTTGTAAAACTAACAAGTTATAAAATTTCAGTACTTGGTGATGTGGGAAATCCAGGAACCAATTATGTATATAATACACAGGCAACAATTTTTGAAGCATTGAGTGCGGCCGGAGATGCAAATATATCCGCAAATATCAGCCAAGTTAAATTAATAAGACAACTTGACGGGAAATCATACGTAATAAAAATGGATTTAACAGACCCTAAAATAATTGAATCTCCGTATTACTTCTTGTTACCAAATGATGTTATCTATGTTGAAACATCAAAAGAGAATATTTTCAGGGAGAATCTCCCTCTTATCACAACATTTTTTGCATTAATTTCTACAACGTTATTGTTGGTGAATTTCTTTCAGACTCAAGGTAACTAGATAATGATCAAACAAAATAATTCAGAATATTTTGATTTAAGATTTATTGTAAAGAAGATTCTCAGCAAGTGGCACTGGTTTTTATTTTCATTGGTCATTTGTCTATCTATTGGTGTGGCATTTATAAAACTCTCACCAAAGGTATATAAAGTCTCTTCTTCCATCAAGATGAAAACCGGTAATACAAATACTTCCAGAATTCTAAGTGATGATTTAATTAGTAATAACGCGCTAAACATCGAAGACCAGATGGTTGAAATTACATCATCTGAATATATAAAGTCGGTTCTTGAAAAATTGGATTTCGGTATATCTTATTATGAAAAAACTTTTTTTGCAGATAAAGAAATTTACAAAGATAATTTCCCCTTTTCTATTGAAATTGATTCTAGTAAAAATCAAATGACCGGAATTCCTGTAATTATTAAAATTGTTTCAGGGAATGAATATGAATTATCTGTAAAAGGAAACGAAATTGATTTGTACAATTTTAAAGACGGGACTCTTTTAGAAAAAATAATACCTGATATTGAGATAAAAAAACGATTAAAATTTGGTGACCCTGTAAAATATGAAAATTTAGGCTTTACGATTTCTTTAATGGGTGATGCAGAAGTATTAAAGGGTAAGGAGTTTTTTTTCATATTACATAATCCGTAATCTTTGACTAAAAAATATATGTCAAAAATAGAGGTGGAATTAGCAAGTGTAAATTCAAATATTCTAACGTTATATACTGAGGGTAATGTTGTAAAAAAAGAAATAATATTTCTTGACACACTCATGGAGGTGATTAAAAAAATTGATTTACATGAAAAAAATTCAGAGAGTCTCAAAACAATTGACTTTATTGATTTTCAGCTTAGAGGTGTTTCCGAATCTCTCACTAAGGTTGAAAGTGATTTGGAATCATTTCAGAGTACTACAACGATCTTTGGGGAATCTAGCGCGTTATACGAAAAACGTGATGAGTTGGAATCAGAATTAAACAATTTGAACATTAAATTAAATTATTATAAAAATATCCTTGGTAATTTGGAGTCCTCCGAAGGGTTATCAAGTTTTTCTACTTCTTCATCGAATGATATTGCAGAACCTTTATTGACAAATCTTTTAATAACACTCTCAGAATTAACGCAACAGAGGGTTCAGGTTGGCAGAACTGCAACTGAGGCAAATCCAATTGTTCAAAGGCTCAATCTAGAAATTACTACCACAAAAAATAGCTTGAAAGAGTACCTCCTTGGGGCAATAAGTACAACCAATATAATGAAAGATGATCTAAGGGCCAGGATAAATGCTAATAATAGACTTATAAACAGATTGCCAAGCAATGAAAGAAAAAAATTAGGAATTGAAAGACAATTCGAATTCACAGATAATACATATGATATTTTCTTACAGAAAAAAGCTGACGCGGGGTTGGTATTAGCTACCAATAGTTCAAACTGGAAAGTAATTGAATATGCTAAAATGGATGGCAATGGACCTGTTTCACCAAATAAAATAATTATACTTTTCATATTTCTATTTCTTGGTTCCTCCATACCATTATTGTTAATAATTGTAATTGATTTCTTTAATACGACAATAACCAGTAAGGAAGATTTACAAAAAATTTCTGATATACCACTTCTGGGAACCATTTCAAAAGGGAATAAAGGGAACAAATTTGCGAATGAATATAACCCTAAGTCTCCATTCATGGAATCTCTTAGAGGAGTTAGGTTTAATATTCAATATATGTTCCGGGGAAACAGTCAAAACGTAATAGGATTTACCTCCTCAAGTTCAGGAGAAGGTAAAACTTTTAGCGCTGTTAACTTGGGAATAAACATTGCCCAGTCTAGAAAAAAAGTAATACTTCTAGATACCGATTTAAGAAAATCAAATTTGAATCAGTTTTATAAGTCAAAAAATAACGTTGGACTTTCCACATACTTAATTGGCAAATCTGAGTTAGAGGATATTACAATTAATACCGGGATCAATAATTTCAGTGTAATTACTTCGGGGCCATTTCCTCCGAATCCGGATGAATTATTAAGCTTGCCAAAAATGGAAAGGTTAATACTAGATTTAAAGAGCAAATATGATTATGTCTTAATTGATTCACCTCCACTAGGTATCGTTTCTGACTATTTGGAAATACTCAAATTCACCAATTCTACGATTTATATAGTTAGACAAAATTATACTCAGAAGGAGTCTATCGAAAAAGTAAATGAATTAACTAATATCTCTAATAGTAATAATATCTATTTCATTTTAAATGGGGTTGAAATGAATGGAATGTATGGAAATATACATAGCAAGAGTAAGAATAAAAATTACTATGGATAGGTATTAAAACCCATTTAGTCGATCTTATTTTAACAATTAATTCTGCGCTCTTTTATTCAGTCTTCGCTATTAGATAAAATGGAAAATATATATCGTCATTGTTAAATCATCCATTCAATTAAAAAAGGAATAGTATCAAATTACATTATTACATTTTGATAGTCAATAATATAAATGATTGAGAAGAAACTTGCTATAAATTTTTTGGTCATTCTGATTTTTCCATTTTTAGGCATGAGCACTTATTTAATGCCAACAGTCTCGCCTAGTTTTGGTCTATTAGTATCTTTTCTTCCATCCATGATTATCATTATTATCTTTACTATAGATACTATCTATGAAAATAGAATTGTTACTAATTTTACTAAAGTACATTTTGTTTTTTTACTATTTTTGTGTACAGCCGCAATTGCTCAATTTATAGCCTTTAAAAAGGGATATCCAAACTTATCAATGGCTGTTACAATTAGCAGAATCTTACAGCTTTTTACAATTTATATTTCGTTCCTGATATTTAATTATTACAACAAAAATGATAATAAAATACAATACACTGTTTTATTTACCAGTCTTAGTGTTTTATTATTATTAAACGTAGTTGGTTATTTCGGAATTGGATTAGCAGCCCCTTTTCGTGAAATAGATGGTAGAATAAATTTTCCGTTTAGCGGAGGTGTTTATGGTGCTAATAATATTATTATACCTTTAATTTTCCTGCTATTTTACTATTTAAAAAAGATAAAGTTTACAGAAAATCCAATTTTAAAATTGGCTCTATGGCTTTATCTTTTTATGTGTTTTTCTTTCATCTTTATAATTAATGCAAGATTATTTATTCTGACTCTTATCATAGTCCTTGTGATTTTTTTCTTTAAGTTTGAAAAACTAGGAAATACAATTACTGTAATTTCACTTTTTACATTACCTTTTTTAATTTCACTAAGATTTTTTCTCCCAATAGTTCTTTCTGCACCCCCTTTTAATATTTTACTTCAAAGAGTTGATGTGCGCGGTATAACTACCTTTAACAACAGGATTTATTTATGGGAGCCCGCCTTAGAATGGCTAGAAAATCTCGGACAAGGCGTACTCTTTGGCAATGGATATAAAGGATATTATTTTATTCGGTTAGTCGAAAAAAACAGTTACATAAATCCTGGGTTTTTATCAATTGATAAACATTTACACAGTGCTACCTTAGAAATATTGCTTAGCCAGGGGATTTTTGGTTATACACTTTTTTTTATAATCTTTTTAATTCTGGTAAATTACTATATATATAAAAGCAAAGATGATTTAGGGTATAAATCACTATATATGATAGTATTATACATAATACTTGTTTCTCACTATGATGGAAATGTAGCCGTATTTTCACTCGGATTTTATATTCTATCCTACTTATATGCCAATGTTAAACCTATACCAAAGCTCAACACATAACTCCTAGTGAGTTTTTTGATTTTACGACTTAATTGTAAATCTCAATTCGGTATTATAATCTATTTGTCTATAAAGAAAGTACTAATTCTATTACTTAAATTTTCAACAGAATATTCATTTTTCACCAATCTAAAAGCATTATCGATGATCTCATCGGCTTCTTTCACTTTATCTTCGATTAAAACTATATAATCTATAAGTTCTTCAAAAGAATCAAATTCCATAAAATCTCTATTTGCCACGAAATTGCTGCTGGTGATTGCTCCCCTAATTGCAAGAATTAAATTTTTATTGATTGCAGCTTCAACTATTTTCAACTTGAAGCCTCCTCCCAATTTTTCGGGAATTATAGCAATTTTGGTTTTTTGATAGTAAGGTAGGGTAGATTTTACCGGTCCAACCATTTCAACGCCTTCAAACTTTCTATTAACGACATCGGTCAATTCTTTTTCAGCTTTTCCAACAATCCAAAGTTTAATCCCATTCTCATTTAACAATGAAAAATTCTTAGTCTTTAAAAATTCAAGCAAATTTACTTTTTTAGGACCCCACATAAATGAGCCGGCAATAATGATATTTTTATAGTCACCAACCAATTTTGAGTAACTTTTGATTTCTATTTCATCATGAAATATGGTTGGCCTTATGATGACTACCTTTCCTAAATGATATTCGCTTTTAAAAAATAATTCATCATTCTCGCTAATAGCTGTTACAATATCAAACTGTCTGAGGTAATTACCTTCAAAATATTTCACTCTAAAAGAATCAACAAAATAAGCTAATCGCTTTAAATAAGTCCCATGATATTTGGACAGATTATTACTCAATAGAAATTCCGAGTTGTGAGAAATAAACACAGTTTTTATTGAAGATATTGGCTTTTTAAGCTGAGTATTAACGTATTCTATTAAAAAAGCCATTTTAAAATGGTTAATGAATATAAAGTCATAATCATTAGTTTGAATTTGATTGACAACCGTAGAAATAATATTTTTTGAATATCTATTTATAACTGCCGCAGGCTTTACAGAAAATAAAAATTTATAAAAAGGCTTTCTTCGAAATTTGACAAGAATAGATTGTACAAATACAGATTGGTTTATACTACTTAGTATGGATCCATTCGTGTCATAGTACACAATGTCTATTTTAAACCCAACAGATTGTAAACCATTAATGATGCTAGTTGTATAAATATGATCTCCTGCATCGTTGGTATAAGGATTCTCATATGTCAAAAACAAACACTTCATATAGAAAATTTATTATTCTAAACTATGAACTACTGGAATAAGATGGCAAATAAAGCAATCGAAAGTTATTTGATTTAATTATAAATGTTGAATTTTAAAGATTTATGGACTAAACTTAAATAAATTCGAAGTTTTATAAAGCGTAAAAAATAATTCTAAAGGTAAAAAATAAATTTAGAATAACTCCGTCCGTAGGAAATTATTTTAATACAATATTTTCCGTGAATTATCCTATGTTGTTGTTATATTTACACTCTTGAAAACTTAGATTTATACAAACCACCATATAATTTGTACAAATGCAAACAATAATTATAAAGAGAACATGAAACCACATAAAGTAAAAGAAATAATAAATAAGTTGCGTAGCCATATTAAATACGAACTTCATTACAATTCAAACAAACTATTATCAAAATCAAAAAATAACTCGATTTCAGTTGTCGTATCCTCTGCACATAAAGTTGGGAGCACATGGTTAGTTAAAATTCTTAGAGATCTATACATTTTTAAATACTCAATTGTACCACCCGAATTTAGAAGTAGTGCTGAAAATTCAAAACTCCTATCATTACAAAAAGAAGACACTTTTAAATATTTAGCACAGCTTAAAGAAAATTATTTATTTAAAAGTCACAGTCAACCTCCATCATGGAACCCAAACAATAAAATCAAATTAGTAACTGTTTTCCGCGATCCCAGAGATATGGCTGTATCAAATATATTTTACCTCGCAAATCTGGATAAAAAACTTGGCGGTTGGACTGAAATGAAAGATTTATCTCATAAAGAAAGATTGTATTTATATTTAGATAAAGCTACCTATGATCTGGAATTATTAGAAAACTGGTATTCCCACAACGATACTATTAAAACTAAGTATGAGCTTCTACTAAGTGATACATTTAACGAGATAAGTAAAATAATCAATGAATTGGGATTTGACCTAAAAGACCACCAAATAATTAATGCAATAAATAATAATTCATTCCAGAAATTAAGCGGTGGCAGAAAGCAAGGACAAGAAGATAATAGGTCATTCTTTAGAAAAGGGGCTTCAGGTGATTGGAAGAGTTACTTCGATAAAGATGTAATTGACCATTTTAAAAATTCTCAAAACGCTCGGTGGAATAAACTATTAGTTAATTTAGGTTACGAAAAATCTGAAAATTGGAGCTTATAATTAATTTTTAATACCAAAAATCAAATCATCAAATAAATAATAAACTAATCGACTTATGGATATTCCGGTGATACTGACCCCTCTTCCGGTGATGTTGACCCCCTTGGTGGATCAAGGTTCAAAGAACTCGATGGTCTGACAATATTACCGTTTTTTTCTTAAACTTTCACCTTTTAATTCTATGCGATAAGAGGAA
>JAJRQT010000136.1 GCA_024280115.1 Bacteroidota bacterium
AAGCGCAGTTGCAGCAGCGCCTTTCAGCACGTTGACTGATTCCACATCATCAGGATTAATATCCGCAGCGGCATTACCAAAATCATATCCGCGACGACCACTTTTCTGATAACTTTCATTGTTCGTGCTGTTGTCAATAGGAACACCATCCACTACAAATAGAGGTTGGTTATTACCTGTAACAGACGTGTTACCTCGGATAATTACATTAGAAGAACCTCCCATAGTTGAATTTTGGCGAATTTGCACGCCTGCAACTTTGCCCGAAAGGGAATTCACAAAATTCGACTCTCTGGCCATTGCCAGTTGTTCGCCTTCAACCTCCTGAGTAGCATAACCCAGTGAAGCTTTATCCCTGGTGATACCAAGAGCCGTAACAACAACTTCGGTTAATTGTTTGATATCGGCTGTCATCACCATATCAATAACTGATTGATTACCTATTTCAACTTCTTCAGTTGTAAGGCCAATAAAAGAAAACACAAGAATGCCGTCTTCTTCAGGAACTGCAATCTGGTACTGACCATCAATGTCAGTAACTGTACCAGCTGATGTCCCTTTAACAATAACGTTTACCCCGGGAACCGGAGTGCCGTCTTCCTCTGCAGTGACTGATCCTGTCACTGTTCTTTGTGCCATAACATACCCGGAAAAGGTCATCATGAGCACCATACTTAACAGTAGAATCCTCTTCATATTACATATAGTTAAAGGTTAGAAATATTCCCAATTTATTCATTGAGATTTGCAAATGTAAAGGGAAAATAAATTAATTGAAACAGAATTGCACTTTTTTATAGAAAAGATCATTTTTATACCGCATAATGAAAATTTAACAATAGAATATCCTGAAATATGAAAATCATTGGAATTATCGTGAATATTTTCATTCTTTTTAAAAATACATGCATTTATTGGTAGAAAATTAAAGTATTTGAAATGAATAGTCCCAATTATGTGACGTTTATCACACTTTTAGAATATGATTATTTAAAGATGTTATAAAAAATACATAGATGAATGCTTTTTTATTAATTGGATATCTCGAATTCAATCCTACGATTTATTTTCCTACCGTTCTCATCATTGTTAGAAGCAATTGGCCGGGATTCTCCGTAACCAATAAATGTTAGATTAGTTGAGCTTATTTGGTTTTTTATAAGGTAATCATAAACCGCTTTTGCTCTTTCTTTAGACAGATTATAGTTATACTCCTCGGTCCCCAGATTATCAGTATGGCCAGATATTATTATTTTAGTTTCCGGGTTTAGTGTTAAAAACTCAATTACTTTATTCATTTCGGTTATGGAAGCCGATGTTAATTGTGCGCTATTTAATTCAAAAAATATATTATCTAACCGCACGGAATTACCCTTTTTGATGGGCTTTAAATAAATATCCTTATTGACAGAATTTTCACTCTCATTATTCAGGTCAAATAATTGACTTTCAAACATATAACCCTTGCATTCAATATAGAGTGCTATTTTTCTATTCTCGTTAAGAATTGTATAATATTTCCCTGTTACAGGATCTGATCTGAATATACCCATCGGCTCCTTTGAACCAATATTATAAAGCTCTATCGTTGCCTCCAGAGGCTCTTCTGTCTCTATATCATATATATGCCCGGTCAGGTAAATACTTTTATTTTCTATGATGCTGTTTGCAGGGAACTCAAAACTATATAAGAAACTTTGATTTTGGTTGCTATGCCAATTTCGTTCAAAAGAATAGTATCCGTTTTTTCCATTGGTTGCGACAAACAATGATACCTGATCTTCATATGTATTGAGTGGATAACCGAGGTTTTCCGGCTCTGACCAGGAATTATCCTTCAGCTCACTTTTGTATAAATCAAAACCTCCAAAACCAGAAAATCCTTTAGATGCAAAAAATAAAGAAGTTCCATTTACATGGATAAAAGGTGAGACCTCATCTTCCCTGGTATTGATGGATGGACCAATATTTACAGCCTCCTGCCAAACACCTTCATGGTCTTTTTGGGACATCCAAATATCTCTTTTCCCAAAACCATTTCCCCTGTCAGACACAAAAAATAATTTTCTGCCATCTGCAGAAAGTGCCGGTTGGGAGTCCCATGCCCTGGAATTGATATTTTCACCCAGATTTTCTGGCACACTCCACTCATCACCTGTCTTATAAGTAACGTAAAGGTCACACCCTCCTATCCTTTTCCTTCCTTCACAGTTTGTAAATATCAAGGTGCGACCGTCAGCGGAGATTGTGCATGTCCCTTCATTGAATTGAGAATTTATATTTGGTGAGATAGAAACCGGTTTTTGCCAATTTCCATTTTCATCTTTCTCACTGATCACAATATTTTCATCATCATGAAAAGAGACGCCTTCTCTGGCAGTATAGATTATCGTGTTTTCATCCGCAGTTAAAACCGGGAAATACTGCAAGGGAAAAGAGTTCAGTATCTTGGGAAGAGGTTTTGGATGAATATCCATCGGATTTTTAATACTTTCAACCGCAAAATTGATATTCTTTGTGAGTTCTTTTACATCAGATAGAATGCGATCATTGTCAATCCCCAATTTTTGTAATTCCGCAAGCATTTTGCCTGCTTGATCATACTTTCCCTGGTTGAAATAGACTTTGGCCAATGAGTAATAAATGTTTTTATATTTCGCATTTTTCGGCTCAATTCTAATGATTTGCTCTAAATGATACTGCTGGGCTTTTACATCGCGCAATAACTCATAAGAAAAGGCAAGTCTTAAATGAGCTTCAACAAAATTGTGGTCTTTGTCAACCGCTCCTTTTAATTTTTCAATACCTTGGGTAAATCTTCGTTGCCTTAAAAGCAACTGACCTTCCTCATACAATTTAATTGCCTTCTTAGATTTAGTCGAATAGTTGCTTTGAGCAACCGCAAAAAAAGAGAATAAAATAAATATGCTTAAAAGTATTGGCCTCTTCATAAGTTATGGTATTCTACTACTTTATTATGGCAAAATGCTACTGCAATAATACTAGCCAAACGATTATTCCAATGTATTCATTTTGTTTAATAACCAATATATGTATTATATCTTCTTAACTTTTCAGATTTTGAGGTGATTTCTATAGTGTACAGTTTCTGCAAATGACTAGTCATTTATTGATAGATCCGGTCACTAATTTGGTCATATGAATATTAGGGAATATTCATAAACTTATGAATCTGCAACGAAATTTCCCATTTGGGATTGTCTTTGGCATAACCAATGATATGAGGAAGCATTACAGTTGATTTTGACCATTCCGGTTGTAAATAAAGCTTGCAATCCGGTTTCACGCTACGTGCCATTTTTTCAGCCCATAAAAAATCATTTCTATTAAAAATTATCACTTTCAGTTCATCTGCCATCTTAAGAGCTTCCGGCAATGGATTTTTAAATTTCTTTGGCGAAAGACAGATCCAATCCCAACTGCCGGTGAATACATAAGCTCCCGAGGTTTCCAAATGTGTCTGAAAACCATTAGATTTTAGTTTATGTGTGAGCTCTTTGAGATTATAAATTAAAGGCTCTCCACCTGTGATGATTGCAATCCTGGATTTTGATTCCTTTGCTGAAGCGATTATATCATCAATATCGGTTTTTGGATATGATTTTTCATCCCATGATTCTTTCACATCACACCAGGAACAGCCTACATCACATCCTGCAAGCCTAATAAAATAAGCTGCCTTTCCGGAATGGCACCCCTCTCCCTGAATAGAGTAGAAAGATTCCATTAAGGGTAGTTTTATGTTTTGCGGTATTTCCTCTGGTTGCTCCAAGTTGTTATTATGATATTATAATTAGTTGGCTTGAATATGCTATTTTTTAACGGGAAAGACTAAAAGGAGCGTGGCCACTTAAATATGATTCCTTACTAATTATCAGTAATTTTTCATTCATTTTCAAATAACAGTTTTATCCTTTTCCTGATTTCAACTTTTACTAATTTGTCAATTACGCCCAATTTTCTTTTTATCAGTGATTTTGGAATAGTTACCATTTTATGCAATCGAATTACAGAATCAACAGCCAACCCAGTACCTTTCCAATAAGCTGAATCCTTTTCAATAACAAAATCACTTTCGGCTAATTCATCAGGAATTTTACTTGAAATGAATGCTATAATAATATGGTTGAATTTACTAACCTCTGAAGTTAAACAGAGCGCGGGCCTCACCTTTGATGCAGAAAAATTATCAAATGGAAATGGGACAAGAACAATTGAATTTTTAATCATTTAATGGTTCTCCATCATTTATTGAATAAATATCTTCAGTAGGCTCATTTAAAAAGTCAAAAGCAGGATTTTTTAATATAGAATTCATCCATAGTTTTTCCTCCTCTTGTTCATGATTATCATCATCCAGAAGAATCAGCACACGAACATTGCTATTGGACTTATCAAGCTTATAATCAATTTTTAATTGCCCTTTCTTATCAGTTTTAGAAACTATTTCAATCGCTCTCATAACTTGTCCTTTTATACAAAGGTAATAAAATCAACTTGCAAAATCTAAGTTGCAATGGCAAGCTTTAGGGCAATCGGGTTTAAAGATATTAATAAAAAAAACATGGTCTGTGGCTCACAGACAATTTAACAATCAAAATTTTCGGTCTGTGGGCCACAGACCGAGGTACGGGAAGGCAATAAAAACGAGATCGCTTTACTAAATCCCAAAAATCAATAATCAAATAACAATATCAAATACTCAATATCCAAACTGTTTCAATTTCTCAACTATTACTTATAAATGGATTTTTCCGCAGCTAAAAGCGTATTCATCAACAATGATGCTCTTGTCATCGGTCCAACTCCTCCAGGCACTGGAGTGATGTAGCTGCATTTAGGTTCGACCTCATCAAATTTCACATCTCCCTTCAAGGCAAAACCACTCTTTTTTGAAGGATCTGCAACTCTTGTAATTCCTACATCAATCACCACAGCCCCTTCCTTCACCATATCTCCTGTTAAAAATCCGGGAATCCCCAATGCGGCAATAATGATGTCTGCCTGCAAAGTCATTGCTTTTATATCTTTAGTTCGGCTATGTCAAATCGTCACTGTACAATTTCCGGGATATGATTTTCTCGAAAGTAGAATACTCATGGGTGTACCGACTATGTCGCTTCTTCCTATCACCACGCAATGTTTACCGGATGTTTCAATTTTATACCTTTCAATTAATTGCATTATGCCATATGGCGTTGCTGATATATAGGAAGGCAAACTTTTGGTCATCCGGCCAACGTTTACGGGATGAAATCCATCAACATCTTTTTCAGGTTTTATCCGGTCTGTTACTTTTTGTACTGAAATATGATCGGGGATGGGCAATTGAACAATTAATCCATCAATGTCCGGATCGTTATTAATGGCTTCAACTTCATGCAATAATTCCTCCTCTGATACCGTATTATCAAATCTCTTTAATGTCGATTTAAAACCTACCTGCTCGCAATCTTTCACTTTATACTTCACATAGGTTTCACTGGCTCCATCATTCCCCACTAATATCGCCGCCAGATGTGGTATTTTCCCTCCCTGAGCTTTAATAGATTTAACCTTTTCCGCGATTTCAATTCTAATATCAGAAGATGTCTTTTTTCCATCAATTCTTGTCGCCATATTGAATAATTATTTATAAGTGAAATATTTTATAATGTTAAATATTAAGAGTTATTAACGTAGGGGCTATAGTTAATGATTTTTAAATACTCCGTTTTTCAATAACCCACCCCGAACCCCTCCTTGGAGGGGAATTTGATCCTGACAAAAATTTAATATTGTCTTATTCAAGATCATCTGGTTAATATATTTATTATGTATAAAAATGGTTGGAAGTCATAATATCGAGGTGACTTCTGTCTCCTGTCTTCTGACTTCCGTCTTCATTAATCAAGCTTCAGGACTGCCATGAAGGCCTCTTGTGGAATTTCTACATTACCCACACTTCGCATACGTTTCTTGCCTTTCTTCTGCTTTTCAAGCAATTTTCTTTTCCTGGTGATATCTCCTCCGTAACATTTGGCTAAAACATTTTTCCGCATAGCTGATACACTTTCCCTGGCAATAATCTTCGTCCCTATCGATGCCTGGATGGCAATTTCAAACATTTGCCGTGGTATCAACTTCCTAAGCTTTTCACAAAGCCGTTTTCCCCAGTCATATGCTTTATCTCTGTGGACAATTGCCGACAACGCATCTACTTTGTCTCCATTGAGCAATATATCCAGTTTTACCATGTTGGATTGCTGATAGCCAATCAATTCGTAATCCAAAGAAGCATAACCTCGCGAAATTGTTTTTAATCGATCATAAAAGTCAAAAACGATTTCTGCTAAAGGGAGCTCGAAGGTTAGTTCTACTCTATCACTTGTCAAATAAAACTGGTTTTTAATCAAGCCTCTTTTATCGATACATAATGCAATGATAGGTCCAATATAATCTGCTTTAGTAATGATCTGTGCCCTGATGAATGGCTCTTCAATATGTGAAATTGTATTTGGCTCCGGCATTTCCGCAGGCGCGTTTACATCTGCAAAAGTGCCATCGGTTTTCACAGCTCTAAACTGCACTGAAGGAACAGTGGTAATGACAGTCATATTGAATTCCCGTTCCAATCTTTCCTGCACAATATCCATATGTAACATACCCAGGAACCCACATCTAAAGCCGAATCCCAATGCCACGGAAGTTTCCGGTTCCCAAACCAGGGAGGCATCATTGAGTTGAAGTTTTTCCATAGAAGCACGAAGCTCTTCGTACTCACTGGTTTCTACTGGATAAATACCCGCAAAAACCATGGGTTTTACATCTTCAAATCCCTTCACACTAACAGAGCAAGGCCGCTCTACATGCGTGATCGTGTCACCCACCTTTACTTCCCTGGCTACTTTAATCCCAGATATGAGGTAACCGACATTTCCTGTACCAATTTTATCAGCAGGTACCTGGTCAAGTTTTAACACTCCAACCTCATCAGCATCATAAGTTTTACCGGTATTGATAAATTTTACTTTATCTCCCTTTTTCAATTCCCCGTTGAATACCCTGAATATAACTTCTATTCCTCTATATGAATTAAAGACAGAATCAAAAATCATCGCTTGAAGGGGCTCGTTGGGATCTCCTTTTGGCGCCGGAATCCTATTAATAATTGCCTCCAGAATATCATCAATGCCTATCCCTTCTTTCGCCGAGGCGTAAACCACATCATCTCCATCGATTCCCAACAATTCCACAATTTGATCTTTGACTTCTTCAGGCTGGGCCCCAGGCAAATCAATCTTGTTTATGACCGGAATTATTTCCAGATCATGTTCCATGGCCAGATATAGATTCGATATCGTCTGAGCCTCTATTCCCTGTGAGGCGTCCACAATAAGCAATGCTCCTTCGCAAGCTGCAATAGACCGCGAAACTTCATAGGAAAAATCAACATGGCCCGGAGTATCTATCAAATTCAATATATATTCAGACCCATCGTGATGGTGATTCATTTGAATGGCATGGCTTTTTATAGTAATACCCCGCTCTCGCTCCAGATCCATATCATCAAGCAATTGTTCTTGCATATCCCTTTTGCTCACAGTATCTGTAGCCTCCAACAATCTATCAGCCAGGGTACTTTTACCATGGTCAATATGCGCTATTATACAGAAATTCCTTATTTTTTTCATACCCACAAATCGAAATGCAAAAGTAGGTAATTATAGTAAATAATAAATCTCTGGTCAATTTTTAATTGTTTCTACATAAACAAATACTCTACAGATATTATAGTGGAAATGCGTGAAGGCCACTATGATCGTTATAGTCACTATTTCAGAAAATAAACTTTGAGATTCCTTGCAGGCTTTCAAATTGATGATGAACCATAGTCGATTTATTCTATCTTTCATTGTAATAATAACCTAATCCACCTAAATTCATGAATAAGTGGAAATCATGATTAAAGAAAGGAAATTAAAATCCTTGATCGCAGTTTTATTACTTCTATTCGGAAGCGTACTACTGTCCTGCGAAAAACATGAAAGCAAACCAAATATTGTCTTTTTTTTAGCTGATGATATGGGGTATGGAGATCCTCAATCCTATGTTCCCGCTTCGAAAATTCCTACTCCAAACATAGACCAACTAGCTTCAAGCGGCATCCGGTTTACCGATGCTCATTCTCCATCCAGTGTTTGTTCCCCTACGAGATATGCCATTCTTACAGGTAGATATGCCTGGAGAACACGATTGAAAAGAGGCGTATTAGGTCCTTATAATTCACCTTTAATTGAGCCGGACAGGTTGACATTACCAGCGATGCTAAAGGAAAAAGGATATTCTACAGCTTGTATTGGAAAATGGCACCTGGGAATGCAATGGGCTACAGTGGATGGGGAAGAATTACCCCTGGTATGTGACAGGGATTTTGACCAGTCAGTAATTGATCACACAAAACAAATTTCCGGAGGCCCATTAACCGCAGGATTTGACTATTATTTCGGGACGGATGTGCCAAATTTCCCCCCTTATACCTTTATTGAAAATGACCGTGTTTCCGGTATTCCAAGTGTTCATAAGCCTGATACTGTTTATGGTACACCTGGCATGATGCTTCCCGGATGGAAGCTGGAGGATATATTACCAACCCTCACAAAAAAAGCGGTCAACTATATTGATAATTATTCAACCCAGAACAATTACAAACCCTTTTTTCTATATTTCGCATCTACATCACCTCATACACCTATCGTTCCGGCGAGTGAGTTTCAGGGTAAAAGTCAGGCAGGTCCTTATGGTGACCTCGTTCATCAAACCGATTTCACGCTTGGAGAAATAATGAAGGCGCTGGAAAGAAATAGTTTGAAAGATAAGACGATAATTATTTTTACATCTGACAATGGGTCTCCTGCCCGTGCCGGCGACCCTTTTCTTCATGGAAAAGATTTCAATTCACCAGGTTCAATTATTAAAAAATTCAATCACAATCCCAACGCTCCCTGGAGAGGTATGAAAGCAGATATATGGGATGGCGTGCATCGTGTGCCGTTTATAATTAGCTGGCCAGGGAATATGCCGGAGAACAGCGTATCAAGTGAGCCTGTTTGTGGAGTCGATATTATGGCAAGTATTGCTGCAATCGTTGACTATGAATTGCCAAATAATTCGGCAGAGGACAGTTGGAATTTATCTAGTCTGTTTTTGGGGGATGATGTAGGAATTGACGCCGGAAACGAGCCAATAAGAGAGGCCATAATTCATCACTCGATAAATGGCTCATTTGCAGTTCGTCAGGGAAAATGGAAAATGATTCCGCAATTAGGGTCGGGTGGTTGGACGAAGCCAATAAATGTAAAACCAGACATCAATGGTCCAAAAGGGCAACTGTATGACCTTCAATCCGATCCGGATGAATCTGAAAACCTTTGGGACAAGCATCCCGAAGTTGTTGCCCGATTAAAGAAGCTTCTGGAAAAGTATAAAGAAGAAGGACGGAGTGTTCCCCAGCAAAGTAGATCATTAAGTGGTTATTAATTTTTATCCGAATGACAATTTCAAAGCATAAAAGACGCGTTTTTATAAAAAACACTTCACTTGCCGCAAGCGCAATATTAGTTTCCGGAGTAACTAGTGCAACAACACCATTTTTACTTAAAAGCAGTAATAGTCAATTAAAGGTTTCAAATTTAAAAAAACCGGTAGCTATTGCAATGTGGGATTATAGCTGGATTCTGCGTCATCACCGGTATGGCGAATTTGAAAATTGGGAAAGGGTGCTTGAGGAGCTTTCAGAAAGAGGCTACAACGCCATTCGCATTGATGCAATGCCTCAATTTGTAGCAGCAAATAGCTCAGGAGATATAGAGGATGAATTCCGAAACGTAAAAGATGGCTGGAAACCCGCACTTTGGGGAAATGATTACACCATGAGTTTTCGCCCTCGTGAGGCTTTGTTAGAGTTCCTGCCAAAATGCAGGAAGTACGGAATAAAAGTAGGATTGGCTACCTGGTTTATGCGCCATGGCACCAGCCGTACAGACATTTTCATGGAAGAAGGAGGATTACTTAGGGCCTGGGATGAAACGCTGGATTTTTTGAAATCTCATGAGCTATTGGATAATGTGATGTACGTGGATCTGTTGAATGAATATCCTAACTGGCACGGATACGACTGGTTTAAAAATGAGATGAACAAACGTTCGGATATCAAACAATTTAAACTTGATAATCCGGATGCGAATGTGCCGGATGGAAATTCAAAAAAGAGTCTGGGGAACTTATTGCAACAGGAATTCTATAATGATTTTATAAAGGGGACAATAAAAAATCTGAAGCGTAAATATCCGGAAATGGAGTTTTTTGCCTCTCTGGATTCTGGAATGGATTTGAAGCGCATCGACTTATCCAACTTTGAAGCGCTTGATTATCATGTTTGGTTTGCCCACACAGGCAAAATTCCTGGCTTAGGTGATGTCAGTTCACGAAACCAAACACTGGATTACAGACAAATATATTCCAAACTGAAGGATTATTGGAAAGAGTACAGAGGTTCGCTCATTGAGTGGATGGATGGCAGAATCACTGATATTGCCAACACGGCCGCAAATCATGATATCGTTTGCGGAAATACGGAAGGCTGGGGACCAATATTTTGGTTCGATCATCCTGAACTGGATTGGAAGTGGGTGAAAGAAAGCGCTGATGTTTGCGTGGATTTAGCCTTGAAACATGACAATTACAAGTTTATCTGTACTTCCAACTTTACGCATCCGCAGTTTAAAGGAATGTGGGAAGATGTGATTTGGCATCAGCAAATTACATCAAGGATAAAAAACGGATAAGTGATGGCGGAAGCTGAAAATGCCAGGCGTAGGGATATGTTCAAGTTTTATCGTTTATCCCGGCGAAATTGTGAAGGTACACACTTATGCTGTTTTTTAAACACCGATGCCAAATACTGTGGCGATGAAAAACCAAGCTGGTAAGCTATTTCAGCAACACTGAGTTTAGGATATTTTGTCAGAAGTCGTTCTGCTTTTTTTATTCTCAATTGATTGAGGTGCGCCATAGGGGAAGAATTTGTAATCTCACGACAATACTTGCTGAATTGCGTAATCCCCAATTTACAATGATGTGCCATCGAATCCAGATTCCACGGTTCGATCAAGTTGTCATCAAGATCCTTGAGAAAAAGCTCAACAGTTCGTTTAGTTTCAATGAGACTTTTATTTAACTCTACCTCTCCTTTTTGGAAGAGATCGAGCAATAATGCCAATAATGTATTTAAATATATTTTAAGTTTTGATTCATAGTTTTCTTCTTTTTTAACAATATTTCCAATTTGTATAAAACAATTTTCAATTTCCTTTGGAACCCTCCATACCGGATTTTCATTTTGCCTTAAATAAGTGGTGAGTTCATCCAAATCTTTTTTGTTTAAGATAATCCACCCCGGCCACTTCCATTTCTGATGTGGATACCGAACGCCTACATCGATAATTATCCAGTGCAATTTGCAGGGGCCGATATTCGGATTGCCAAGTTTATGCGATAGCCATGGTCTGGTGATGCTAAGATCTTTGGGATTTATCGCGTATTTTTCATTATTCATATTTAATTGAAGGGAGCCGGTCTCCAGAAAACAAATCTCAATGCCTTCATTTCTGTGCCAATCCAAGCCCCACTGCTGGGCTTTTACTGCATTCCAGTATCCTATACTTTTAATCCCGACAAGCTCGTTTGCCTGCAATTTTTTACCAGGGTAATTAGCTCGTGCAAGCGTTTCCAATTCTATTTCTTTGCTATTCCAGGCATTGGTCAAGGGGATACAGCTATCCGCACGATATACTTTGCCATCAATGTCAACAAATTTAACCTGCATACATTTTACAAATGTATAATATCTTTCACTGAATGAAATTGCTTAGGTAATTAATTTATGGTAATTATTTTTGGAGGCATTAAATGAGATCGTACCAAAAATCATTCAATAGAGACTTTATGCCTAAAATATTCATTACGTTTTTTATACTTTCTTTCATTTCTATAATGAAGGTAACATACGCGGTTTCTGAGAATAACAAATTGGCTATGGGCAGGCCAATAAAAGTACTTTTGCTTTCGGGAAGCAACAATCATGATTGGAAGAAAACCACACCACTTCTTAGCGATATATTAAATAGGAATCCAGAAATCACCGCTATCGTTTGTAATGAAATAGATACTCTGGATATACGTGATTTCAACATGTATGATGTCGTCGTAAGTAATTGGAATGATTTTCCTGAAAGGAATTGTCCCCTTGGAGAAAAAATCAAAGATGGACTTGTTCAATTTGTAAGTGAAGGAGGTGGGATTGTATACATTCATGCAGCAAGTGCTGCATGCACTAATTGGGAAGGCTATCAACATATGGCTGGTGCTTCCTGGGGCACAAAAACCAGGCACGGGAAAATAGATTCAATGCAGGTGAATATTGATGACAAAAACCATCCAATAACAAAAGGCATAGAAGAGTTTTGGATCGTTGATGAATTGTGGGTGGAGATTGAAAAAAAAGCGGCCTTCAAGGTATTGGCAAAGGCATATTCAAAACAAGAAAACAATGGCCGGAATCAAATGGAACCCGTGTTGATATACCAGCATTATGGGAAGGGGAAATCAGTTTATAATATCCTGGGTCACGATGTTCGGGCAATGAAAAATACATCCTGGCAGGAACTTTTTTTACGCTCGGTTAAATGGGTTTCAGGAAATTTGTAGATGATTCGTGAAAAAATAAAATTTAAAGTAAATAATATACATAATAAAATTAAAAAAATATGGCAATTAAAATAGGATGTTTTGCATTAATCAACCCGTTTTCGACCCTGGACAAACAATTGGACCAGATAAAGGATTGGGGATTTAAATATGCTGACCTAACAGACAACACCGATGGTGCATGCCTGGGTAATGAATATGGTTTCACAGCGGTGGCCAGTCTTGATGCAAATCCTTTTGATCTTAAAAGAATGTTTGAAGACCGGGACATCACCATGACCAGCGTTTGTGCGCACGCTAATCTTTTGGATCCCACTGCTCCCTGGCGATATGGGACATCGCAGATAATAAAGGCAATAAAGATGGCAGGGGCTATAGGGGTAAAACATGTAATTACTTCTGAAGGAGATCCCAAAACCGAATTTGGACACAATTTAAGTAATGACGAGGCTCTTTTTACAATAGCTGAAAAGTTACATGCCCCCTTGCAAGTCGCAGAGGATTATGGGGTGAAAATATTGCTGGAGCCTCATGGCCGCATTACGGATTCGCTTGAACTGATGGAAAAAGTCATTGATAAATGCAACTCAGATGCATTGTGTATTAACCTTGATACGGGTAATTTGTGGCTGGGCGGCGGCGATCCGATAGAAATGATTGAGAAGTTGGGAAGTAAAATTGAGCATGTTCACTGGAAAGACCTTCCTGAAGAATTTTTACCGCAAAGAGGAAAAGTATTTGGTTGTGGCATGAGTCTAATTGCTCTTGGCGAAGGAGTAATTGATATAAAAGAAATTTTCAGCGCACTAGAAAAAAGTGGCTTTGATGGATATTCTACACTTGAAATTGCCGGTGAAGAATCGGTGCTGAAAAGTTATGATTACTTAAAGTCTTTGGGAGCTGTTTAAATAAACAATATAAATATATTTACTATGTTGACGCGCAGAAATTTTTTAAAACAAACAGGCGGACTGGCCATCACAAGTACAGTTGCCTCCTCATTACTGTTAAATTCATGCACTAAAAATGACCGGGTTAACGTGGCTTTTATCGGCATGGGTGGTCGCGGACAAGGCCTGCTAAAAAGCTTTATGCTGGTTCCTAAAACCCAGATTATTGCTATTTGTGATCCATTTACACAGCGAAGAGAAGACCGCTCAAATTGGGTGAATGAGGTATACGCCAAGCGGAACAAAAAGGTAAAATACAAATCTTGCCAGGCATATAATAATTACGAAGATGTACTAGACCGGGATGATGTCGATGCTGTAGTCATTGCCACACAGGATCATTGGCATGTTCCTATAGCTTATGCGGCTATCAAGGCAGGAAAGGATGTCTACGTGGAGAAGCCGCTAGGTATCTCCATTGCGGATGGCATAAGACTTCGGGAGCTTGCCACCAAGAAAAAAACAGTGGTACAATATGGCACCCAACAACGCTCGTCCAAAAATTTTCATCTGGCAGCAGAAATTGCAGCTACAGGAGTTATTGGGAAAATTAAAAATATTGATGCATGGTGTGATGGAGGAATACATTTATCAGGAATAGATAAACCCATGCCAATACCGCAGGGATTTGATTATGATCGCTGGCTTGGCCCGGCGCCAACAAGTCCATATACAAAAGATCGGTGTACTAATTATGGATCATGGTTTATCTATGATTATGCCCTGGGTTTTATTGCAGGCTGGGGAGCACATCCCCTGGATATAGCCCAATGGGGAAATCAATCCGATAACACATCACCGGTTTCATATGAAGGTGATGGAGCGTTTTTTGAATCTACTAACCTTTTCGACACCATAAATAAATGGGATATTCATTGCAAATATGCCAATGGAGTAAACATGCATTTTTTTAGCAGCGATAAAATGGAGGATTATGTTGCCGGTAAAAGAAAAAATATTGTGAATCACGGCACTACTTTTTGGGGTGAAAACGGATGGGTTAGCGTCGATCGCAACGGCATTGAAGTTAGTGAACCGCAATTATTAGAAGTTCAACACAATAAAGAATTTCAATTATATAAAAGCGAAAATCATTATAAAAATTTCATTGATTGTGTAGTAAGCAGGAAAAAGACTATAAGCCCACTTGAAGCTGCTGTCAGATCCGATACCATCAGTAATTTGTGCAATGTACTCATTAGGAGCGGGGCAGGTAAACTTGAATGGAATTCGGAAAAGGAACTAATCATCAATCCCACTTCGGCTATGGAATCGCATATGAGCAGAAAATCCAGACCTGAATATGATATAATGAAGTAGAAGACCGCTTAAAAGAATGGGCTCTGCAATGAATTTCTCCCACTCTTCCGGAAGTGCAATCCGGAAGTTGATTTGTAAAGGATCTACTTTGAATAAGAACTATAGCGATTTATGTTCAAACCAAAAATATCGCAAACCCATAAATGAAATCAAAACCAACTAAAAGACACTAAATATCCATGAAAACGTATGGCTCAATTTTGATGTCATTCATTAGCTGAAGCAGATTTATATAGTCCGATCTCAGCCAGGGCAGGGATAGCGCGGGATTCCAAAATCGTTAATCGCACCTGATCTGTGGTAACTTCCGGAAACCGGAGCAGCCGCTTATATCCGATTGTAGTCTCTTCGGTGATTTGCTTCCAGGCGCCGTTAATTTTCGCTTCGAGCTTGAATTTTTATACGCGTTGGCCTACTGTGATTTTTTCCTGCAGCAATAAGCGATCAAGCGTTTTTTGGCCATTGCCCGGCGTCTAACCTTTTGGGATTAAAAAGTTTTGGATTTTCTTTCCCATCACCCCATTCCCTGTTTGTAAATGTATTGATCCCAAAGTGAAGAAAGGCTGTCAGCTCCATTTCCTGCCAGGCCATTTGCTTTGCGCTTGGCGTGACATTGGCAGCTTTTCTGATGATCTCATCCTTTGAGTCAGTCGGCAGGATTTCCACATAGTTTCCCAACTGCGTATCCGCAACCTGCGCCCTGGCCGACATGCCGAGCATCAATATGAGTAATAGGACATTTATTTTTACAAGCTTATTCATTTGTTCTTTTAATTTGACGATGAGAAATACTGTGGATTCAGGGTTATTAAAAACAAAACTCAATTAACAAATTGCTGCACTTCTTCCATACATATTGTTTCCCACTCCCATAAACGCTGTGGGTCGTATTTTACAGTTGAAATATCTTTCATGATCATTTCAACATGGCAGTTTCCCTCTGTTTGATCGAGGAATTCCCTAATCTCTTTTCTTGCCTGAACAGGATCGAACTTTTTAGTTGCAAAAATAGCCGGGTTTGGTTTTCTGCTCAGTATATAGTCGTTTCCAAGTTCGTCAATTGCTTTTTTTGTATCATTCCATGGGCTGCACGAAACTTTCCTGAGGTTAGGGATTTTTTTCAGAAGATGCCCTTTCCCCGCAAGGGGTTCGCAACATCCGTAATAGGTCATGTTCCAGCGTTTGAGCCATTTCAGATCGTGTTCAATGGCAAACTCCCAGTGCATTTCCGGTGATACCGATGAAAAAATCTGGGCATTGGAGCATCCCCACATATTGTGAGGTTGTATCCAGTCAGGATCATAATTAGCGCCGGGCATTTCATTCGTATAACCATACCCTCCTGAACCAATACGAGTGTTGTTGCAATCGAGCGACAACAGGTTTTGTTCTACAAATTGATCGAGCTCAATCATCCATGCCTGCACCATTTTTTCGTAAAACGCGTGCACCATATCCGGCCGTGTTATTAAATCCATCATAGCCTCTTGTATTCCCCACCAACGGATCAGATAATCCCAAGGCGTAAACCAGATATGTGTTTGACCAAGTTTCTTTACAGGAATAATATCGCTAAAGATTTCATTCATTATTTGAAACCTGATTTCAGTAGCTCTTTTATTATGAGTGATCACAGGCATTTTGATTTTTTCAAGGTCATCCATATCCTCAATTTGAATTTTATAATGCCTGGAAACAATATCATTTGTCGAATCGGTGATGGCCAGATCAACATCCTCAAGTATTCCAAAATCGGTGCTGTGGATTGAAAGCGGGCAGTCGAGCCATGGATTCAGAATCATATCTCCGGGCATGTGCTGCCACTGATAAATGGTTTTCCGCATTTCATCTTCCTGCGTCCTTGCCCAGCTGTTTTTGCATAGAAGCGTAAGTTCATCCTGATAATTCATTTCATTCCAGGGTATTTCATTTATCCATACCAATGGGCGCTCTGATTCAAGGTCGTTCAATTTTCGCCACAAGCGGGCTTTTTCTTTATGAACAGGTAATGCTGCAATCTCAGCCCATTTTTCAGCAAGGGATTTTAAAATATCAATTTCAGCTTGTTCGAGCTTGATTTCTTCGGCAACTTCCAAAGGTGTAATATGACTTGGATCGTGTATCATATTTATAGTATTTTAATTTCTGCTGTTACTTTAGTTGAAACGTGTGAATAAAATAATGATTTAATGATAGAATGCTTGAATGCTACAATAAATCGCCAAACCAAATCACATTCACAGAAAACTTCTCAGCTAATTTCTGACATATCTCCATTTATTTAATTTCTATTATCTCATTCCATCATTCTCCCATTGTCGCATTCATTTTATCACTCATTATTCCATTAGCTTCATATTGGTATCAACTTATAAAAATAAAAATTTATTAAGCCGCCCTGCTTGCCGTTTCCGGTTTTGAACCGAACCAGGAATAGTAAAATATATATACATAAGCCACCAAAGGAATGATCATCGCCATTGCCATACTATCTGTTTCCTGGGCAATTAAACCCATTGCAGGAGTCAAAATTGCACCTCCAATCATCGCCATTACCAACACTGATCCACCAATTTTCGTATTTGGCCCCAGACCCTTAATACTCATTGCAAAAATGGTTGGATACATCAGTGACATGAAGAAACTGGTAAAAAATAACGCCCACATTCCAATCCATCCAGGCGCTATCATGCTTATGGAAACCAATATTACATTAACTATACTAAATATCCCCATGAGTTTTGAAGGAGTGACAAATCGCATTATCCATGTAGCAGAAAAACGTCCAATACCAAAAGCGATCAATGTTCCTGTTAACAGGTAGCCAGCCATCTTCTCCGCTTCTCCTGTGTAGTCCTGAACATACATGATAAAATAGCTCCATGTTCCCACCTGTGCGCCCACATAAAAAAACTGTGCGATTACGCCCTTTACAAAATGTGGGATTTTAAAAAGATCTGTAAAATGTCCATCGTCTTTTTCCAGATCCTTTTCTTCTTCTTTAAAAACCGGGAATTTAGTACGGATAATCAAAACAGCCCACAAAACTGCAAAGACGGCTAATACCAGGTATGGCTTCACAACACGTAGCGTTTCGTGCTGCAAAAAAGCATCATATTCTCCGGCGGCTTTCAATGCTGAAATTTTTGATTCATCAGGTTCTACTCCTGAAAAAATAAATACCGTTCCCAGCAATACGCCGACTACAGAACCGATGGGATTAAAAGCTTGTGAAAAGTTAAGTCTCCTTTCAGAACTGTTCTTATTGCCAAGTAAAGCAATGAATGGATTCGCCCCAGTTTCAAGAAATGCCAGACCTGATGCAATGATGAAAAGTGCAAACAGAAAAAATCCATATGTACCTAGGATAGCAGCAGGCCAAAATAGCAAACACCCAAAGCCATACAACAAAAGGCCAGATACAATCCCTACTTTGTAGCTGTATTTTTGCATAAGCTTTGCTGCAGGTACTGCCAGTAAAAAATATCCCAGGTAAAATGCAGATTGAATCAACCCGGCTTTAAAGACCGTTAGTTCAAACGATTTCATGAATTGCTTAATCAATACTCCATTGAGGTTATTAGGTATTCCCCACATAAAAAAGAGTGTGGTAACCAACAAAAAAGGCATTAGATAGCCAGAAGCAATAAAACCTGTATTTTCGTTACTTTTTATGTTCATTGATTTTGGATTACTGTTGTTTTAATGGTAATGCGTGAATATTATAATAATTTAATGATAGAATGCATTAATGCCCGTCTGCAGGCGAAGCAGGCTACAATAGATCACAAAACCGAATCACATTCACAGAAAACGTCTTAACTTTTATTTGTCAAATCTCCATTTTTATAATTTTTATTATCTCATTCCATCATTGTCGCATTACCTCATTACCTCATAAATCCATTAATTATTAAAATCGTGGTAGAACCTACTATTCTTCTACAAATTTAATTTCCCCTGATATATATTTCCCGACTTTTGAAAGTGTTTCCACATCAATATCCCGAATCTTCCCTTCGTAATTTGGCCCGACATCAATAGAAAAAATATTCCCATACTTTACTGCTCCGAGGTAATCTTTGTATAATTCTTCAGCAGGCTTGCAAAGGTGGTCATGCTCAGGCAGTGAATAGAACCAATCGGCACCACCATCATGTTTAGGCAAAATGGGATATGTAAATTCCGCTACCAGGTATTCTTTGTAGTTTTCCTCAGCTTCCTTATTATATTTTGTTGCACTTACATCTCCAATTTCACCAGGTTTTCCCCTTTCTCTCAATGATAATCTACCCGCTGCAGTTCCATGATTGAATCCAACAAAGCAGTTGGGCTGAAACTGATGCACCCACTCCACAGTCTCTTTATGGCTCAATCCTCCATCTCCTACTGCATGGTCCATCCAGAAAAACTCAATAGGTCCGTATTGAGTACACAACTCTTTCAGTTGGGCTTTTTTCATATCTGGGTTTTTACCTATCCCGGCACTCCATCCTTTTCCATCGGCAGCGCCTGGCCAGTTCCAGTCACCTTCAGAAAAATAAAGCCCCAGCTTAATCCCATATTTATCACATGATTTGCGAAGTTTGGCTAAAACATCTATCCCTAACGGACTATTAGTTACTTTTTTATCGGTGGTTTTGGTATCCCACAAACAAAATCCGTCATGGTGTTTCGAGAGAAATAAAATGTAACCCATACCTGCATCTTTTGCGACTTTGCACCATTGGTCGGTATCGATGCCGGTAGCTTTAAAGTATGATGCATCTTTATCCAGAGTTGGCGTCCATTCCTTTCCATAAAAGGTACTGAACGACCAGCAGATGAACATACCGAATTTCATTTCTTTAATTTGTTCAGCACGGAGGTTATCGTCTATCTTTTTGGTGTAATCATTAGATTGTCCATAGACAAATCCTATGAGCAATACTCCAAATGATATTGTCATTAAAAAGCTTTTTGTAATCATAATGTAGTTTTTTTATTAAGGTGTTTTATTCTATCGCAAACACTTCAATTTCAGCAAATGAAGCACTATTACTTTGCCTAACAGCAGATTTTGAAACCAGCTTTAGATATCTTCCCTTTGTTTCATTTTCGAATTTTACAATCTGGCGAACCGGATTATTTTCAATATTGCTGAATGTACCCACAGCAACCGGTTCTTCCCAGTTTTTGCCTGTATTACTTATGTAAAAAGCGTATTCATAAATGATTCCTTCCTTTCGCCCATCCTGACGCGGCAGATATGAAAAGCCGTTTATTATATGTCTTTCTCCCATATCGATAATGATCTCGTGTGGATGTTTAGTATCATCATTCACTGTAAAAAAGCTTTCGGGATCGTTATCAATTGCTTTGACAGCATCTTTTATCATTGCTCCATTCACAGAAATTACCTTCCATTTTTCTCTCGCAATACCAAATTCTTCGATAATGACATCCGACTGAAAAGCAGTCTCTTTATCTTTCGCATAGAAATGAACTTTACCTCCCGCCGGTAAATGCACCATTGTTTTGAATTTTTTAAAATCCGATGCTTTTGGCTTATTGCCCAGGGCATAAAATATGGAGATACCTTTTTCTATATCAAAACTTAGATTCCCTTTAATATTAAAATTTGCTACAGGATCTACGACTAACTGAGGCGCATTATAAATTCCAAGATTTGACAGTGTTAAGCAAGGAGCATCGGTTTCCATGGTAATGCGCGCCTTGCTTGTTTTTACTTCATCAAAGCGTAGAATCCGTTTATATCCAATCGTCGTTCCTTGGGCTACGTTCTGATAGTTCCCATTTTTCTCAACTTCAAAAGTAAACTTCCGTACTCTTTGCCCGAGTGCAATATATTCCTGAAGTATAAGTCGGTTAAAAGTTGTTTCTGCTCCAAATTCTATATTGAGGGTTGCGTTTTGAACATTATCGTTGGTGGCCCAATACGTCTTATTATCATTATCAATACATTTTTCGGAGGCAAAATCGCTAATTCCTCCGCGAACATCACTTGCGGTAATTTTGGCATTTTCTACCAGATTAACCTCAAATTCGCGATCTACCTGCTTTCGGAATTTAAGCAATGCCTGTGCATCAATATCGCGGATTCGTCCACTTGGAGCTATGGCCAATCCCAGGTTTAAGGGCGAACCACGGCCGATAGATGTATAATACAAATCCATAAGATTCTGCAAACTACGTGGTTGCCTGCCAGTATGATAATACCATGCTTTTGGCCAGAGCAATGTAGTATTGACCTCGGCAGGAATCCATGACTCACCATCAGGAACTCCTGTTCCCAATGTTTTTTGGTATTCAGGATCTGGTTCACCGGGAAATTTTCCTTTGACATTAATGGTGTTCCAATTGGTCTCACTCCCCAAGCCGGCTTCATTACCAACCCACCTGGTTCCCGGCCCAACATCACTAAATATTACTGCATCGGGCTGAGAATTTTTAACAATTGAAAATATGGTATCATATCCATAGTATGTTCTCCTGTCGATGTTGCGCTTTTCATCTGCCCCTCCATAATACCCAGTTCCACCGTTTGCCCCGTCAATCCAAAACTCAAAAATATCGCCATATTCGGTCATCAACTCATTAAGCTGATTATAGTAATACAGTACATATTCCGGACTCCCGTATTCAGTATGGTTCCTATCCCATGGTGATAAATAAACACCCAGCTTCAATCCATATTTTTTGCAGGATTTTGACAGATCGCCCAAAACATCTCCCTCTCCATCTTTCCAGGGAGTCGCTTTAACTGAGTAATCGGTGTATTCACTTGGCCACAAGCAAAATCCATCGTGGTGCTTTGATACTAAAATTAAGCCTTTCATGCCAGCGTCTTTGGCGACCTTAGCCCACTGATCAGTGTTCAGGTTGGAGGGATTAAATAATTTTGGATCCACATCACCATATGCCCACTCCTGTTCTGTATAGGTATTTAAACCATAACAAACCAGGCTGAAATATTCCATTTCATGCCACTTCAACTGACTATCTGTTGGTAGGGCCCCATAAGGTTTTGGCGGCTCGACCTGAATTGTGCATGAGGTGAATGCTGTAATGAATATAATAGATAAAAAAGTGTTTCTCATATTTCAAATTTAATGAGAAGCTTTTAAGGTGAAAAATTTGTGCTAAAACTATTTTAATTAAAAGGGTTTAATAAATATTATAGCAATTAAAAAGTCACTCACTTATCATTATGTGACTATTATATTTAAAAATGACATAAAAAATAAAAGCAGACGAATAGTTGTCTGCCTTTATCATGAGTTTAACCTAATTTAATATGTTTTAATTTAATAACTTGGATTCTGAACCAAATAACCTTCTTCGCCCGATGCTCCATCAATTGCTGACTGAGGAATTGGGAATACGCGTTTCTGAACATCTGTATTATCTTTCTCTGTCCAGACATCCTCATACTTTCCAAAACGGATCATGTCGGTACGTCGCTGGTGTTCCCAATAGAACTCAAATCCACGCTCACGGAAAAGGATATCCAGATCGAGCGATAGCAGCGCCGGAGGTGTTACATCAGGTCTAGCTGTTCTGGACGCTCTGACGATATTCACATCGGCAAGAGCTCCACCTGCATCTCCTTTTCGAAGTTTAGCCTCTGCGCGCATCATATACATATCGGCCAGACGTACAATAACAAGATCAGCCTCCCCTTTATTTCTTCCGGAATCAGATGCTTTACTCCATTGATATTTTTCAACTCTGTATCCTTTATCATAATCACTTCCGAAAGCCGTGAAATCTACAAATTCCTTATAATCAACATAGGCGCCTTCCTCAGCCTTTCTCTGATCCTTAAGTTTGCCGATAATAAATTCTCCATCGTCATCAGTGAAGAAAGGCAGTCTTCTTCCGGCATTCTGTAATCCATATTGCAGCCCCCGGTAAATACCCCTGTTCACTTCAAAATCTTCAGCGGCAATGGTTGAATCTGCAGGGATGATCAATGCCTCTTTAAAGAACCTTGCATCCGCGTCGGCAGGGTCAACAGCGCCATATGCCTGCACCCAGGACTGGTAAAAATCAGAGGTAATCGCTGCGCCATCCGTGCCATTGGCCCTTGGGAATAATGGATTTCCATAAAAACTACCGGACATTGACCAATAGGACATCCGGTTGTGGCCATTCAAATCGGGTCGTTGATCTATTGCAAATATCAATTCCTTGTTGGTATGATTATCATTGTCGAAAATATCAAAGTATTCCGCAGACAATTCAAAATCCATACCAATAACCAGGTCACTGTAGTTGATGACTTTATCCATATCGGCATCTGTAAATGTGAAGCTGGTTGCGTAAGGGTCACGCCACACTGCGGCATTCAAATGCAGACGTACCAACAAGGCATAAACTCCTGCCTTGGTTAGCCTTCCGGGGCCAACATCCGTTTTTAGGTTGGGGATAACAGCTTCAAATTCAGCTCTGATATATTCGACCGCATCGTTTCCGCGAAGTATGACAGAGAGTTCACCCGGATCGTCTTTCTGAAAAGCTATACCCCAAAGATCGAGCATCCACATATTGTAGAAAGCCCTAAGGCCTCTTACTTCTGCCAGAAAAGTCCTGGCTTCTCCATCGGTTTCGGCCAAAGGAGCCAACACTTCAATAGCGGAGACTGTTCTTGAAATCATTACAGTAAGGTCATCCCAGACCTGGCTTAAATTACTGTGGTTACTGGTATAGGTATGCTGATGCAGTTCAATATAGATACCATTGTCCCCCCAATCTCTTCCACCTCGAAAGGGAAGAATCGCCTCATCAGTAGAAACCTCCGTAACGGCTAACAACTCGGTATGCTTATATAACTCGGGCAGTAGGCCGTAAGCCGGGGCTACTGAACCTTTTATAAGGTCATTTTCCGATGCTCCACCTGATAAAGACTCATCCAAAATCTGCTCTTCCAGGTCTGTACAGCTACCAATAAACATGGCAAACGCAAGTATGACTAATTTTATAGTATTTTTCATGACACTTTTCAAGTTAAATAGTTAAAATGATACGTTTAAACCAAAGACAAATGTTCTGGCTTTTGGATATCCGTTTAAATCGATTCCGGAAGACTGGATTCCATCAATTGACCGATCCTGGTTTACTTCAGGGTCAAATCCAGTATACTCTGTAATAACGAACAGATTCTGTCCTGTTATTGATAATCGTAATCCCGACATCCAACTTATGCTATTTGTATCGAAATTATAACCCAGGGTTGCGTTGTTCAAACGAAAGAAGGAACCATTTTCGAGGTATCGCGTTGAAACAGGCGATGAATTTATGATACTTTCCTCAGGAAATTCAACTGCTTTATTTGTCGTATTTAACGATTTTGCCAGTTTTGCTTTGTAAAACTTATTCATGGCCGTATTGTTATAAACCATATTACCCGACACTCCATTGAAATTAAGACCGAGATCGAAATTTTTATAGCTAAAATCTGCGAAGAAATTATACAGCTGATCTGGCAACGCCTGACCCGTTACCATTCGACCGCCGTCTTCAGACTCTGCAAACAAGGATAAGCCATCATCTCCGATCCCAATGAATCTCGGCATATAAAATGATCCCACCGGATAACCGTTGATTAGACCATTTATTGTAGCTCCGGTAAGGCCGGATCCGGAAGCGGCTCCTGTTGTCAGAATGGTGAAAGGTGAATCTTTTACATTATTGTCCATAATGGTATAGTTACCACCTAAGCCGAAGGAAAAGCCGCTTTCATTTTCATATCGATAATCCAGGGCAATTTCAAATCCATTGTTGGTGATGGTCATGTCTTCAATGTTATCCCATGTTTCATTCGCCGGTTGTATTGGGTCTGTTGGCTGTATCTCGACCAAGATATTGTTAGAAACCTTGTTGAAATAATCCAATGTTCCCGATAGTGCACCGTCAAATAAGGCAAAATCAAGACCAATGTTTGATTGGGTTGAAACCTCCCATTGAATATCAGGATTGGCTAATCTGACAAATGTAGTTCCAGCAGTATAAGGAGGTTCAGCTCCCCCTAAAGGGTAACTGTCTTTACCCGAAATCTTTGTAGTAAATGATTGTTGAGTAATTTTGTTTGGGATTTCCTGGTTGCCCGTCTGTCCCCAACCTGCTCTAAGCTTTAGATTGCTAAAAACAGATGATCCCATAAACGCCTCTTCTGATATTCTCCAACCTGCGGCAAATGATGGAAATGTTCCATATTTATTGTTTTTACCGAATTTTGAGGAGCCATCGGCCCTTACTGTAGCTGTGAGTATATATTTGTCCCTGTAGCTGTAATTTGCTCTTCCAAAAAAGGATTGCAATTCATTAATAATCGAGGAACCTGTAGGGTGATTATCTACCAAATCAATGTCCTGTCCCAAGCCGGGATTATAGCGAGGCTCAATACCATCGTCATTAAATCGATCAACACTCCAGCTTCTCCATCTGCCAAATGTTTCCTGATAGGAATGACCTCCCAGGATGGTTATTCTATGGTTCTCTTTAATATCAAAATCATATGTTAAATAATTTTCTATCAGGGTATTTGTACCATTAAAGTAACTTTGCTGCAATCTTCCTTCCTCAAATGGATCTGCATTTGGCCTGCTTTGATTATCTGTCTCAGTTGAATTGTTATCATAGCCAAAATTCAGTTTATACACCAGTCCCTCGATTATTTCAAAGGAAGGTGCAATGTTTATGATGGTTCGTCTGACCTCCGTAAAGTCTTTATATAGTTCAGCTCCAATAAGTGGGTTCATAAAGTCGGGAAAATTAGAAGGATCCCCATTGGCGTCACGAGCTGCATACGTTGGATTGAAATCCAACATTTGAGAAACCAATGTTCGTTGTTTCGAATTTTCACCAAATTGAATACTTGTATTTAAAATAAAATCAATATTTAGTCGTCCATTTATCAACTTTTGCGTTGCATTCACTCTTCCGCTGTATCTTTTAATACCTGTATTAATTACAACTCCTTCCTGGTCTAAATACCCAAGCGAAGCACGATAATTAAAATTTTCGCTTCCTCCTTGCAATATCAGGTTGTGGTCCTGAGTAATTGCAGTTTGGGTTAATTCATCCTGCCAGTTGGTATTTCCTCCCCTGTCTTCTAAAGTTCCCCCTATGGCAACAACTTGCTTGCGGAACTCATCTGCCGAAAAAACGTCTATTGGGTTGGCCATCTTAGAGACGCCAAAATTTGACGAAACAGTTACTTTAGAAATACCTGCTTGCCCTTTTTTTGTTGTGATTATTACAACACCGTTAGCGCCCCGGGCACCATAAATGGCAGTTGCGGAAGCATCTTTTAATATATCAATCGATTCGATATCCTCCGGGTTGATAAAGTTCATAGGACTTTGTCCGGAACCGGTTCCTGCAAGTCCAAGCGGAAATCCATCCACAACAAACAGCGGACCTGTACTTTGCCGGATACTGCCCTGACCTCGTACAATTATTCGCTGACCGGCGCCAGGAGCTCCACTTGAGGAAGTGACGTGTACTCCGGAAACTTTACCTTGCAGCAACTGGCCCGGGGAATTTATGATTCCTCTGTTAAACTCTTCGCTTTTAACTGAGCCAACCGCACCTGTAATGTCCTTTTTTTGTTGGGTGCCATATCCAACAACAACAATTTCTCCCAGCGTGGTAATATCTACCGAAAGTTTCAGGTCTATAACACTTTGATTACCAACTGTTACTTCTTGTTGTAAGTACCCCACAGAACTAAAGACCAGCACTGCATTTTCATCCGGAACTTCAAGTTTAAAATTACCTTCTATATCTGTTACCGATCCAGTAGATGACCCTTTTAAAAGCACATTTACACCTGGCAACCCTTCAGGATCATCTTCAGAAGTTACTTTCCCGGTAATTACTCTACCTTGAATAATGATCTCTATTTCCTTTGGCTGATTTTGATTGAGCTGCTTTACGCTAATGCTATTATTGACTTGCTTGAAGCCCAGATTAGTTTGCCTGGATATTTGTAGGAGATGATGCTCAACCGTCAATTTATTTGGAGAAACATCTACCTGCTTATAGAGGTATTTATCTTCTCGATCATAAACAAACTTAAAATCAGTTTTATTTTCAATCTCTCTAAATACATCAATCAGAAGGGTACTTTTTGAATTGATTTTCACAGCAACCTCTTTTACACTTTTAATTTGCTGTGCCTCTGAATTAACTGCGCTTGCAAGGCTTATAAAAAGCACTTGACTGATAATGCCAATCATTGAATAAAAGCTAGTCATGTATAGTAGCTTAAGTACTGTTTTTTCCATAGTTTTGATTTTTACGTTTAACATGTTTTATTTGAAATACCGCTTCAAATTCAGACCTTGTTGCGGTATTTTTTTAACCCGGTTTTATACTCATATATTATTAATTAAAATTTATCATCAATTTTTCCCTGCCTATATTATAAGTGAAATCTTTATTGTAGCTGATCGCCTTCATGATGTTGTCAAGCGACTCGTTTGGGAAATTACCTCTTATATCCCAATCATCCGGAGGACTACCTTCAACCTTTACTTCAATTCCATACCACAATTGAATTTTTGTCACAAACTCATCGTAGCTTTCGCCATTAAATACCATAATACCATCTTTCCAGCTTGAGTACGGATTGTATAAGTCAGACTGATCAAATGTGAAATTTTCAATACGATCATGTTGACTGCTGATAATTATTCCTTCTCCGGGGAAAATTATATTTGCATCATTTCCATCGTTTCTACTACCAGAAAAAACTTTGACTACACCTTCTACCAATGCTACAGTTACTTCCCGTTCAGAATTTCTTGAATTCACATTAAATCGCGTTCCGAGTACCTCAACGGTAATTCCGTTTGCTCTAACAATAAATGGATTGAGGCTATCTTTTGAAACGTCAAAAAACGCCTCCCCTTCCAAAGCGACTATTCTATTAGAATCCGTAAAATGCTCAAAATAGGAAATGGAACTATTGGCATTCAACCATACTACCGACCCATCAGATAAAAATATTTTTGATTTTTGCCCAGGAGGATTTGTTTTCTCTACGTACTCATTACCGGTCATTTGGGATTCACCGTTAGTAAAATTATTTCCCATCAAATAAAGAATACCTATTATTGAAAATATGATGAAGGCAGCTGCAATTCTTCGAATAACTATTGAATTGATAAATCGTTGTTTCCCGGTTTTATCATATTTCGAATCCTGCTCAACTCCACGATGCCAGATTTTTCTTTTAATATCTGACGAGTTTATTGTTTTTCTTTCGACAGATCGTTCTTTCCAAAGTCTGCTTAATTTTTCTAATTGGTATGCATTTTCAACAGACTCATTTTCCCACTCTTTCAATTTCTGCCTTTCAAAATCAGTTAAGCTGCCGCTTAAAAAATTTGAAATAATCTGATCTATGTCCGTATTGGAATTCATCTAAATATCTGGTGTTTGATATAAAAACAACAGCTACTTTAAAATCCCGTAATCGTCAATCAATTTTTTTGATTGATATTTATTATTCGATTCCATTTCATTCTCCCTTCAAATAGGACGTGTTGAGGCAAATAGGCGCATCCTGCAAGCTTGCACAATTGATAACGATATAGGCTGTGAGTGCTGTTTTAGTGGGGAATTAGATTATTTCTTTTTTTGCTTGAACCCGATTGCCTCTTTGGGTTTACTTTCTTCTTTTATCAAATGCTTCAGATATGTAAATATTTGTTTGATACTCGTGTCCTGGTTGGCAACTTTAGATTCTAACTCATTCATTTTAAGCAACAGATCTTTATGGGTTATAATCATTTCTCTGATTTTGTTAAACACCCTCATGATATGGATATTTATCGCAATGGCTCTTTTACTGTTCAATATACTAGACAACATCAGCACACCATGTTCTGTAAAAGCATAAGGTGATTTCCTTCTTCCGCCCCAACTTGATATCGCGTTTTGCGACTTCAAGTGTGTCCATTCTTCTTTTGAAAGCTGGAACATAAAATCACCTGGAAAACGATCGACATTTCTTTTTACCTGCTCATTCAAACGCCTAGTCTCAACTTGGTATAGTTCTGCCAAATCACTATCCAGCATTACTTTCTGCTCCCTTATCATATAAATTTTATTTATTATTATTTCGTCTGGAATGGATATTACCTTACTCATTTTTCTGTTTTCAACTGTTAGTGATTAATTTCTTCAATTTGCTCTTCTATATACCTCTGCAAATAACTTTCTGTGCTACTTGTATTATAGCGACCTACCTGGCATTAACCTTATCTAAGGTTATAGGTTTTCAGCCATTTAGTAAATACACCTGCCCCGAACTGTTTGGTATTCAGAATTATTTGATTCAGCTTCCTAACCTTCTTACTAAGCGGAGCTATCATATGAGCTATAGTTTTCGCATCCAATCCTTCAAGGGTTTTTAACATGAATTATAAATGATACCTGAATATCTGTAGGCCAATGTTAGTTAATTTATAAATTTTCTGTATTTAAACTCCTAAAACTTTGCTTTTACAGACTGAATAATGAAATAAGGCCAGTATTTAAATTTGTTTTGCCTATCAATGGCTTTACTTTTTGACTTTCTACGAAATATTCTTTGATAATCTTACGAACATCCTTTACAGCCAATTTTAAGTGGACTTCTACTGTACGTACTGAAATGTCCATCAATTCGGCCACTTCTCTTTGAGACATCCCTTCGTCTTTAATCAATTTGAAAACCATCTGGCGTTTCGGTGGCAAATTCTCAATGGTTTTGTTGAGTAGATCTCTTAATTCCGATTCAAGATATTTTTCGTATGGATCAATTCTTTCTGTGGAATAAAAATCTTCAATGTTTTCAACGGATAAATGACCAAAACTCTTCTTATTCTGTTTTATAAAATTGAGTGATTGGTTTTTAACCATAGTAAAAAGATAGCCTTCAAATTTCTCTATACTATGAAGTGTCTTTCTTTTTTTCAATAATTTAATTAATACCTCTGATACAATTTCTTCAGCCTGAACATAATTGGGTACATACAAATGGGCAAATTTGATGAGTTTTGAATGGTAATAATCAAAAAAAACTGAAAATGCTTTTTGATCATCATGCATTGAAATCCTTAGAAGAATATGGTTTAAATAATTGTCATCCATTATTATTTCACCTTTCGGAAATGGCAGAGAAATTGAAATAAGGTTTTCAAATGTAGCAAATTTCTAATTTGAATATTGTAAAATTTAATAATTCATTAAATACATTTAATTTCATCAAAAAAAGGAAATGAAGAAAAATCCGGCGACTTTATCTGACATAGCAAGGAAATTGAATATTTCCATTTCAACTGTCTCGCGTGCGCTTCACGACCATCCCGCCATTAGTCAAAGCACAAAATCACGGGTCATTAAACTGGCTGAAAAATTGAACTATCAACCCAATATGCTGGCGCTGAGCTTGCTGAACAAAAAGACCAATACCATCGGAATTATTGTCCCTGAGATAACAAGCTATTTTTTCTCAAGTATCATCAATGGCGTTCAAGACCTTGTAAACGACGCCGGTTACCGTTTAATCATCAGTCAATCTGAAGAATCATTTGAAAAAGAAAAAGAAATTCTGGATACTTTGTCGAAAGTCCGGGTAGATGGTTTTTTAGTATCACCAACATCTGAAACTCACAATGCACATCACTTTAACAAATTGATAGAAAGCGGTACTCCACTTGTGATTTTTGACCGGGATTGCACGGGTTTCAATGCAGACAAGGTTTTGGTAGATGATTATGACGGCGCTTTCCAGGCTGTGGAATATCTAATTAAAACAGGATGCCGGAGGATAGCCCATATTACCGGACCATCCAAACTATCGATTTCCAGGCACAGGCTCCATGGCTATCTGGACGCTTTGAAAAAATACGATATTCCAAAAGTGGATGATCTTATTATTCCTGTAGAAGGTTTCACACCTGAATTTGGCGTCGAAGCGGCAAAAGCCATGATGGAATTTCCTGAACTTCCCGATGCCATTTTTGCTATAAACGATGGAATTGCCATAGGCGCCATGTATGTCATAAAAGAAGCGGGCATCCAAATTCCAAATCAGGTCTCCGTAATCGGTTTTGACGATGAACCTCATTCTTCATATTTTATTCCTCCGCTCACTTCAGTCTGGCAACCTGTGTATGACATGGGGCTGCTTTCTGCCAGAATTTTACTCAGCAAACTAAAAGGAAAAAAGTCTTCAGAGGCCAGGTACGAAATGTTAAAACCTGAATTGATTGTCAGGGCATCATCACGGGAACTCTAGTTTTAATGTTCGTTACAGCAAATTCGCAGGTTTAATCATTTAACTTTTAGCCTTTACCTTTTAGCTTTTAGCTCGTTACACGAAGCTTGCAAGTATCAAAAACTTAATTAATAGAAAGACCTGCTTACAGAGACGATAGTTTACATTTATGCAAAGGTTTGCATAAGTTATATTTCCTAATCCTCGAAAAAAAGCCTACTTTTCTATTCATTTTATAAAATAAAGACTAAATAAATCCTGGCTATGCTTGTTTCAACTACCGCGCTGTTTAAAGAATGCTATGGCAAATTTGCTATCGCTGCTTTGAATGTCTGGTCAATGGAGCAGATTCATGCATTGTTCAGCGCCGGTGAAAAAGCATCCAGTCCGTTTATAGTGCAAATGACCCCTGTGGCCAGAAACTATGCTCATAGTGAAATGTTGATGGGCATGATTAAAGCAGCCTCAAAGATTTATCCCAACGCGATATATGCGACACATATAGACCATGGCAATGAACAGACTGTGCTTGAGGCTATTGATTCGGGTGATTTTACATCCGTTATGATCGATGCTTCTCATGAACCTTTTTCTAAAAATATAAAAAGAACCACAGCAATTGTGGAGAAAGCCCATGATAAAGGTATTGCTGTGGAGGCGGAATTGGGTGTACTGAGTGGTGTGGAAGACGATCTTTCCGTAGAAGAAAAAAATGCACTTTATACACGCCCCGAAGAAGTTGAGGCATTTGTTAACCAAACCGGATGCGATAGTCTGGCCGTTGCTGTGGGTACAAGTCACGGTGCGTATAAGTTTTCCGGTGGCGCCGGATTGCAATTTGATATATTAAAGGAAATCCAAAGAAAATTACCCGGATATCCCTTCGTGCTTCACGGAGGTTCGGAAGTGAATATCAATGAAATTCAAAGAATCAACAAGGCTGGTGGTAATCTAGGGGTTTCCGCCAAAGGTGTCAGCGGTGAGGAAATAAGAGAATCTATAAATTATGGTGTGTGCAAGGTAAATATTGCCACAGACGCACGGCTGATCTGGACGAGGGTACATCGGGAATTTTTCAAAGATACCCCTGAATTGTTCGATCCTATTATTCCGGGAGAATCATATATGAAAGACCTTGAGCGGTTTGTGTTAGCTAAGTTCGAACTGCTTGGATCAACTGGAAAGGCAGAATTATTCAAATAAAATGAATATAGATGAATGAGATTTACCCATTTAATCAATAAATAACAGAACCAACTAAATACTACTAAATGAAAATTGATAAAAAATATCCATTATTAGCCAAACCAACTGTTGAAACTGGCATTTACCAAAGCATTTCCAAAGAGGAGGCCGGTTGGCAATACCTCAATTTTCAGGCCCGGCTCATGAAAAAAGGTGAGATTTGGAAAGGGGATACTGGGAATAATGAATACGGCATCATTTTACTCGGCGGTAACTACAGCCTAAAATCAGATAAAGGAAATTGGAAAACAACCAATGGCCGCAAGGATGTTTTTTCAGGGATTGCCCATACGATGTATCTGCCGAGAAATACTGCCTTCGAGCTAAAAGCCGAAAGTGAACTGCTGGATATAGGCTATGGCTGGTGTGCAACAGACCAGGATTTTGATCCGGTTTTTAAAACTCCCGAAGAGGCTGAAATTGAAATCCGTGGCGGTGACAATGCCACACGGCAAATCAACTCACTGATCCAACCGGGCTTTCCATGTCATCGATTGGTTTCTGTAGAAGTTTATACGCCTGCGGGTAACTGGAGTTCTTATCCCGCCCACAAGCATGACGAAAGGAAGCTGGATGAAAATGGAAATGTATTGGAAGCTCGACTGGAAGAAACCTACTTTTATAAAATTGACAAACCGGCAGGTTTCGCTATTCAACAGGTTTATAATAACGACCGTAGCCTGGATGAAATTGCTGTTGTAAAAAATAATGATGTTGTAATGGTGCCAAGAGGTTATCATCCGGTTGTGGCGGGGCATGGGTTTAATGTGTACTATCTCAATTTCCTGACTGGGAGCGACCAGTCATTGGCCAACACTCCGGACCCGAATCATGAATGGATTTTTGATTCATGGAAATCATTAGATCCCAGAATACCAATGGTGACGGCAGAAATGAATGGCAAATCTGGGTTCTAGTTTCTGGGCTCTGGCTATTGAGTCCGGTATTGGAGCGGAGTTAATTATTTGATGGAATGATAAATAAAATGAATTTGTGTAAAATCCATAAAATAAACATCATCATCCAGAGGTACAACATCTTAAGAAAACAGAAAAAATGGTAATGACGAACCAAATAAAAAAGATGCAATTATTCCCGGATTCCTGTCTGCCGATAGGCAGGTATTCCGGGATCTGTCTGGGATTTGCAAACAGACCCCGCAACAGGTGCGGGGATTATTGACTAATTTTTAGATTTAAAAATTAATACAAACATGACAAACAAAAAATACGACCTGATTACCTATGGAAGATCTTCGATAGATCTTTATTCACAAAACATCGGTGCTGATTTTGTCGATATCAAAGGATTTGATGCTTTTGTCGGTGGATCACCATTAAATATTGCCGTAGGTTGTAGCAGACTTGGATTGAATCCGGCATTGCTGACAGGAGTCGGCGAGGATAAAGTAGGTGATTTCATCATCGAATTTTTGAAAAAAGAAAAGGTAGAAACGTCCTTTATTCCACGAGTCCGGGGGGCGCGAAGCAGCGCTGTCGTGTTGGGGATTGAACCTCCTGACCGCTTTCCGTTGGTTTATTACCGCGATAATTGCGCCGACAGCCAGATTACCATCGATGATGTAGTGGCTGCCAAGGTATCACAATGCGGGCTTTTGGAAATTTCCGGTACCGCCCTAAATATAGAACCCACTAGAAGTTCTGCATTTTTTGCTGCAGAAATCGCCGTTGAAAATGAAATCCCGGTAGTACTCGACCTGGATTTTCGTGCCGATCAGTGGCATGATTTAAGGGCGTTTGGAATAACAACCAGGGCCTTACTCCCTAAAGTCAGAATAGCCCTGGGTACTGAGGAAGAAATTTTAGCTGCAACTTTAAGTGATGCCACACAGGTATCTATAAAACATCAGCAAATATCCGCTCCGGAAATCACAGGAGATATCAATAAATCCATTGAAAAGATACTATCTCTCGGAGTAGAATATCTTCTTGTAAAAAGAGGATCGGAAGGAGTTACCATATTTGATAGCAAAGGCAAAAAACAGGATGTTCCAGGTTTCCCAGTAAAAATATTTAACATTCTTGGGGCTGGAGATGCTTTTGCAAGTGGCTTTATATATGGATATTTAAAGGGATGGGATATGTATAAATCCTGCAGGATGGGAAATGCCAGCGGCGCCCAGGTAGTCCTAAAATCCGGATGTGCCAACTTCATGCCCTACCTGGATGAATCGATGAAATTCATTGAAGAACATGGTGGATTTTAAGGGACATTAACTTTCAGCTAAATTTCCCCTCCTCAGATGTCGCCCGATAAGGGACTCTGAGGATCTGTAAACCAACTATTTGATAATAATTAATAAGAAATCAATAAATACTAAAATGAAAACTCGCAAACTCACAGTAGCCCAGGCATTGATCACATTTTTGCAAAAGCAATACACGGAAAGAGACGGTATTGAGCATGAACTCTTCGCCGGATGTTTTGGAATATTTGGCCATGGAAATATTGCAGGTATCGGGCAGGCGTTGTTCCAGTATCCTAATTTTAAATATTATCAATTCAGAAACGAACAGGCCATGGTACATGCAGCAGCGGCATATACCAAGATGAAAAACAGGATGTCAACATTTGCCTGCACCTCATCAATTGGGCCAGGTGCTACCAATATGGTAACTGCTGCTGCCGGAGCCACAATCAACAGGATGCCAGTACTTTTGCTTCCCGGGGATATTTTTGCCAAACGAAATGTAGATCCTGTTTTGCAACAACTGGAAGCCGCATATTCCCAGGATATTTCTGTCAACGATTGTTTCAAACCAATTTCCAAATATTGGGACAGAATCAATCGGGCAGAGCAACTGATCACGACCCTTCCGGCTGCGATGCGGGTACTTACTTCTCCGGCAGACACCGGCGCTGTAACGCTGGCCTTGCCCCAGGATGTCCAGCCGGAAGCATTTGATTTCCCGGAGGAATTATTTGAGAAAAGAATTTGGCACATTCCCAGAACCAGACCTGACAAAAATGCACTTTTAAAAGCTATTGAAATTATAAAAAATGCCAAAACCCCCATGATTATTTCTGGAGGCGGGACCATTTATAGCGAGGCTACCGAGGCACTTCAGATATTTGTGAATCAGACTGGTATTCCGGTTGGAGAGACATTTGCCGGTAAGGGCGCTTTGCCATATGATGATCCTCATAACCTTGGCGGAACCGGCGCCACGGGAACAGAAGGAGCCAACTATATTAGTGAACGAGCAGATGTCGTCATAGGCATTGGCACGAGATATGGCGATTTTACAACTGCTTCTAAGTCTGCATTCCAAAATGAAAATGTGAAATTCATCAACATCAATGTGACTGAATTTGACGCACACAAACACTCAGGTCTCGCCTTAACGGGTGATGCAAAAGTGATATTGGAAGAGCTAACGGAGGCATTGAAAAGTTATCATGTCGATGGAGCATATGAAGCAAAGGTAAAAGCTTTCAATAAGTCCTGGGATGAAAAGGTCGCATATGCTTACAAGCCATTTGAAGGAGATAAATTGCCCAGCCAGTCTGAGGTTGTTGGGGCATTGAACAATTTTGTGGAACCAGAGGATGTATTGCTAAATGCATCAGGCAGTTTACCCGGAGATTTACACAAATTATGGAGAACACGCAATCCGAAGGGATTCCATCATGAATACGGCTACTCCTGCATGGGCTATGAAATTGCCGGTGGGCTCGGCGCCAAGATGGCTTGTCCCGATCGTGAGATTTACGTCATGATTGGCGATGGAGGATATTTGATGATGTCCTCAGAAATTGTTACTTCTGTTCAGGAAGGCTACAAGCTCGTCATCATCATCATCAATAATAAGGGTTTCGGAAGTATCGGGGGCCTTTCAAAATCAATAGGACAGGAAGGATTTGGAACAGAATATAGATATCGCAATGAAAAATCAGGGCAACTGGATGGCGAAGATCTTCCTGTTGATTTAGCAGCAAATGCAGCGAGCCTGGGCGCTGAAGTAATTTCAGCAACTGACATTAGTTCGTTTAGCGAAGCATTGAAAACCGCTAAAACCAATAAAAAAACGACTGTGATATATATTGAAACTGTGCCGGAAAGAAAAATTGCGGGCTATGGCTGGGCATGGTGGGACGTGGCAGTTTCAGAAATATCGGAAATCGAGGCTGTAAATAAGGCGCATGAAACCTATAAGGAAAACAAGAAGAAGCAAAGGTATTTTTTGTGATTTCCGGGTACTATTCGATAGTAAAAGGTTCTGGATTTTATCAATTTTAAACATATAATATGACCACATTAATTTCATTCTTAGCATTCACCGGATTTGTAGCAGCTTATGTCTGGTACAAATTGAGGAAAGAGAAACTCAACTCGCAAGATGGTTATTTCCTGGGAGGCAGAAGTCTTACCGGCGTGGTGATTGCAGGATCTATGCTGTTGACAAACATTTCTACCGAGCACCTTATTGGAATGAATGGTTCATCCTATAAAAATGGTTTTATCATTATTGCGTGGGAGGTCACATCAGCTTTAGCCCTGATTGCAGCGGCAATTTATTTTGTGCCAAAGTATTTGAAGATGGGGTTAACAACCATTCCCCAATATCTGGAAAGCCGCTTTGACAGTGCAACCAGAACTATTGTCGCCTTGTTTTTAGTGGTGTCGTTTGTGGTAACGTTGTTGCCAATTGTCTTATATACGGGAGCTATTAATCTGGAAAGCCTTTTCAATGTCTCCGAAGTTTTGGGCGTCAGCAATTCTGAAGGGCTATGGTTTACGGTGATTGCCATTGGAGCTATAGGCTCATTATACGCCATATTTGGCGGGCTGAAAGCCGTGGCGTTGTCAGATACAATCAATGGTTATGGTTTATTGTTAGGTGGTCTTTTAGTACCCATTCTGGCATTGGTAAGCATCGGCGACGGTAACCCATTGACTGGGCTCTCAAAAGTTTTTGAGCATGCTCCTGAGAAATTCAATGTAATCGGCGCCAAAGATTCAGTACTACCTTTTGGAGTTCTTTTTACAGGATTAATAATAAACCAATTGTATTTCTGGGGAATGAACCAAACGATCATTCAGCGTGCTCTTGGGGCGAAAAACCTTGTTGAAGCACAGAAAGGTTTGCTTTATACGGGAGCATTAAAAATCCTCGTTCCGATCATTATCGTACTTCCGGGCGTCATTGGTTTTTATTATTACGGTGATTCTATGTATGAAAATCAAGACATGATTTACCCTGTATTGGTGAAAAAAGTTTTGCCCCTGAGTTTTACCGGTTTTTTTGCTGCCGTCATTATGGGTGCCGTACTCAGTACTTTCAATAGTGTGTTAAACAGTGCAGCAACTATATTCAGTGTGGATGTTTATAAGCGGCATATCAACACCTTGGTTTCTGACAGATCACTTGTCAGAATAGGAAAAGCCACATCCACAATACTGGCCATCACGGCAATAATTACAGCCCCATTTGTTGCCAATGCCCCGGAGGGGCTTTACCAGCTATTACAACAATTAAATGGTATATTTTTCATACCCATTGCCTCCATCATGTTGGCCGGATTTTTCACTAAAACCATCTCGGCAACCGGGGCAAAAGCAGCCTTGTTTGTGGGACTTACCTTTTACATTTTATCTACTTTCATTCTTAAGGTAGATATTCATTTTGTACACATCTGGGGGATTGAATTCCTATTAAATGTTGCGGTAATGTTTGGCGTATCAAAGTACTATCCCGTAACAAAAAATGTGGATATAAAAGATATGCACATACTCGATCTCGCAGAATGGAAATATGCAAAATTGATGTCTGTCATTTTGGTGATAGTGACAATTATGATTTATATTTTATTAGGACATGTGTAATAAATGCTAAAATGAGACAATGATAGAATAATAAAATGATATGATGAGAAAAGAAAAAAAATGATAACATGAACAAATTAAAAAATTATATTAATGGCGCTTGGACTGCAAGTGATGAGAAAAACACTATTGACGTCATCAATCCTGCAACCCAGGAAGTGATGGCTAAAGTTCCCTATGGGTCTGACACATCAGAAGATCTCGCTTTGGCTGCTGATACGGCTGATACGGCTTTTCAATCGTGGAGCCAGGTTCCTGTGATGCAACGCGTTCAACCCCTTTATAAGTTAAAGTTTTTGCTGGAGGAAAACCTTGAAGATCTTGCCAAAACCATTACCATGGAGTGTGGTAAAACACTGGCTGAGTCGAGGGGAGAATTGCAACGTGCCATTGAAAATGTTGAGGTTGCATGCGGTATGCCGGTAATGATGCAAAGTGAATTTTCTGAAAATATCGCCAGCGGTATTGATGAATTCATGATCAGACAACCGTTGGGGGTTTGTGCAAGTATTTCACCATTTAATTTTCCGGGAATGATCCCGTTTTGGTTTCTGCCTTATGCCATTGCTGCGGGCAACACTTTTATCATAAAACCATCAGAAAAGGTGCCTCTTACTATGGATAAAGTCTTTCGGCTAATTGAACAACTCAATTTACCGAAAGGAGTAATAAGTCTTGTGCATGGAGGTAAAGAAACTGTTGATGCCATTCTTGATCATCCTAAAATTAAAGCAATTAGCTTCGTCGGTTCTACAAAAGTGGCAAAATACATCTACGCTAGAGGCGCAGCCAATGGCAAACGCGTTCAGGCCCAGGGTGGCGCTAAAAATCCAATTGTCATTTTGCCGGATGCGGATATAGAAATGTCAACGCAGATTATTACAGACAGCACATTTGGTTGTGCCGGACAGCGTTGCCTTGCAGCATCCAACATCATTACTGTAGGAGACAACAACGGGTCCATCAAAGAGTCGCTTTACGAATCTGCGAAAAAGCGAACTACCGGGAATGGCATGGATGAAACCATAGAAATGGGCCCCGTGATTACGCAAGAAAGTAAAGAGCGGGTTTCATATCTGATTGACCAGGGATTGAATGAAGGAGGAAAACTTTTACTCGATGGTAGAAATGCAAATATTCCCGGTGTTGAAAAAGGAAATTTCATTCGGCCAACTATCATAGAAAATCTGCCTTTAGATGGAGCATTATTGAAAACAGAAATATTCGGGCCGGTAATGAGTTTAATCCAACTCAACACAATCGACGATGCTTTGCAATTTGTCAACAATGGCTCCTACGGCAATATGGCATGTATTTTCACAAGTAGTGGCGCCAACGCCCGGAAATTCAGGAGTTTGGCAAATGCCGGCAATATTGGTATAAATATCGGTGTCGCAGCACCTATGGCTCAATTCCCGTTTAGTGGTTGGAAGGATAGCTTTTTTGGAGATTTGCACGGACAGGGAAGGCATGCCGTCGAATTTTTTACCCAAACAAAAGTAGTCATTGAAAGGTGGCCAAAAGAATGGTCCAGAAAATTTTAGCGATATGAGTTTACCCAAAATACAAATTGCAAATGCACCGTGCTCCTGGGGGGCGCTGGAGTTTGACCTGGAAGGAAAATCTGTTGGTTTTGAACTCGTTTTAAACGAGATGCAGGAAACCGGTTATGCCGGAACGGAATTGGGCGATTGGGGATTTATGCCTACAAATCCAGTAGAATTATCCAAGGAACTGGCTGACAGAAAGCTGGAGCTTCTTGGCGCTTTTGTGCCAGTAGCGCTTGCAAAAGAAAACGCGCATGAAGAAGGTGCTCAAAAAGCCCTTGAAGTTGCGAATTTGATGTATTCTTCGGGATACAAAGATGCATTCATCGTATTGGCGGATGACAATGGAACGGTTCCCGAAAGAACAAAAAATGCCGGAAGGATAAAAATCGAAATGGGACTTGATGATGAATCTTGGAGAACTTTTGCCAGCGGAGCTGAAAAAGTAGCTTTGGCAGTCAAAAAGCAATATGGAATGAGGACTGTTTTCCATCATCATTGTGCTGGATTTGTAGAGACAGCATTGGAACTCGATAAATTGATGGCGCTCACCAATCCTGAATTGCTTGGACTTTGCCTTGACATGGGGCACTTTGCTTTTGGTGGAGGTGATCCGGTTGCTGCGCTAAAAAAATATTATGATAGAATCTGGCACATCCACTTCAAGGATTATGACCCAAAAGTAGGGGAGGAATCCAGAAAAAACCAGTGGGATTATTTCGAATCTGTAAGCAGCGGAGTATTCTGTGAATTGGGCAAAGGGAATGTGGACTTTCATCAAATCACTGAGGAATTACATCAAAGGAATTACAAGGGCTGGATCGTGGTGGAACAGGATGTATTGCCTGGAATGGGCGCTCCAAAAGTATGTGCTCAGCATAACCGGGATTACATAAAATCTTTGGGATTATAAAAACAAATATATCACAACAGGTAGAAATATTCGCGATTTCATTATTGATAACTTTATATAAATAAGCAAATGACGACATTGAAAATAGGTGTGGCCGGAGTAGGCCGGATAGGAAAGATACATTTAGAAAATATATTACAACATTTCCCTAATATTGAAATCGCCCTTGTGGCTGATCCCTCAGAGGAAGCTGAAAAGTATGTTTTGGGTAAAAACCTTAATTTCTCCAATGATTATAATAATATCATCAAAAACCCGGATATTGAAGCAGTCATCATTTGCTCACCTACTGACACACACGCCAATTTTGTTGAACGGGCGGCCCAATCCGGCAAGCATATTTTTTGTGAGAAACCTCTTGACCTATCCCTGCAAACGGTAGTAAAAACCCTGGATATTGTCAAAAAATCCGGAGTGAAACTTATGCTTGGATTCAACAGGAGATTTGATCCCAATTTTCTGAAAATTAAAAGCATGGTTGATTCCGGAAAAATCGGTGATCCTCAAATATTGAAAATCACCAGCCGCGATCCCGGGCCTCCACCCATATCCTACATCAAAGTATCCGGTGGATTGTTTATGGACATGGCCATCCATGATTTCGATATGGCAAGATACATTATGAACAAGGAAGTAGTAGAAGTTTATTCCAGGGGCGCAGTTTTAGTTGATCCGGCAATTGGTGACGCCGGTGATATCGATACGGCACTCACTACGCTTACATTTGAAGACGGAACGATGGCAAATATCGATAACAGCAGGAAGGCAGTTTATGGATATGACCAGCGACTCGAAGTATTTGGCTCTAAAGGAATGGTGAAAGCAGATAATAATTTCCCTGATAACCATCAGTATTTCAGCGCGGATGGCATTCACGGGTCACTACCGCTAAATTTCTTTTTGGAACGATATACCACTTCTTACCTCAATGAATTAGAAGCATTTTTCAAATCGGTACAAAATGGTGAAGATTTACCTGTTTCCGGAAAAGATGGTCTTGAAGCTATGAAAATCGCATTGGCTGCATTAAAATCTGTAATGGAAAAAAGGCCGGTTTGGATAAAAGATTTGAGATAGCATATAAAACAATACTTAAGATGGCATTGCCTTTAATGATCATAATAATTTACTCAAGTTTCGCAGTTAAATAACTGCTTGAAAATCAGAGAATAAGATAAAGAAAAAGCAACATGAAAATTTGGTTAAAAGACTGTTTTTCAGTAATTTAACATAGTTTCCAAACACAAATAATCATGTTGCAACATAAAG
>JAJRQT010000137.1 GCA_024280115.1 Bacteroidota bacterium
AATACAGCCTGTCAGGCTCCTTGGCGTAAAAAGACACATTATCAGTTAGTTAATGAAATATTAAAGCCCTAAGGTTAACGACTATGGTGTCTCCACGAACCATGGCGGAGAAATTAAAATATACACGTCATTGCGATGACGACGAAGGAGGAAGAAGCCTACCTGTATGAAGGCAATCTTTCCATCTAAGAGAGATTACTTCACTTCGTTCGCAATGACGAAAAGCAGTGTTTACTACTATTTAAAGTTAGTACGCATGGGTTGACAGTCGGGCTGATGTCATTTTAGTATTTTCGATGTGAAATAGACACGACACAACCATTATATTTCATGTTTACCGTTATATATAACAGATTTATTCCTAGTTGACCTTTCCCCCTCTCCATTATTATTCCGTAACATATTGATATAATGAATGTTATATTCGTTGTTAAATTCTGGCATTGAATTTGACTACCAAGCAACCTTCAGGTCAACGCCTGTCGACTACTATACCACATGATAAAACTGGAAATTAGTGTAATTCCCAAAGCCATTAAACGCATTGAGTTTTCTCAATCCTTATCATCCCTAAAAGATGACCTGCAACGATGCTGTCCAAATTTGATCGTTGCAATTGAGGATGATGCCTATCGCATTACTGCAGAATTCAAAACTGAAGAACGATTCAAAGAAGTATTGTATGGGAATGTACTTGGTATTTTGGCCGGTGCAATCAGAACCCTGGGAGAAAAGTCAACAATTAATATTCGGGGTATAAGTCAAAAAAAATGGGCGACCAGTTTTGGTGGTACTCAGATCAATTATCTGAAAAATTCAGAAAAAAAAACAATTAAGTAATTAGATAAGTTTTAGTAAAAAAACAAAGTATCAATAACCTAAATGCACAACACAATGAAATTTAAAATCAGAAATAAGTTTAAACCTATCGTGAGCATCTTTATCCTCGCCTTAATGGCAAGTTGCTCGACGGGTGATCAAAAACCGGAAATGAAAAAAGACGCTGCCAAAGCAAAAGTTGAAATTCCAACTTACAAAAACACTACTAATATCCCTAAGGATATCACCACTCAGGATGTGGTAGAAACCTCTATAGGTACACTTAACTTTTTTGATGGTGTTCCAACAAAAGAGACGGCAGAATTAACTCAAGACTTTTTATTAAAAGCTAGAGGAGTTGATGCCTTTTTAAAAGGAATACCAGGAGCTTCCCTTCAAGGCTTACGTCATGGACCTGCTACATTGGGTGCAGATGCAGTTGGTAAAGTGGCTATTTTTGATCACTTGATGAATTCCAAGTCGTTGTACCTTACGGGTAACACTTCAACACTATATGTTTTCCCTTACATTAACACTAAAGAAGTAGGACCTATTGTTATAGAGGTGCCACCAATGATGCTGGGAGCTTTTGATGATGCTTGGTTCCGTTTTGTAGGTGATGCCGGTTTAACAGGTCCTGACCATGGTAAAGGTGGAAAATATTTAATACTTCCTCCTGCTTATGAAGGTGATATTCCGGAAGGTTATTTCTTAATCAAACCAAGAACGTATAATCTTTGGTTATTTATGAGAGGAAGCATCAAAAACGGAATTGAACCCGCTGTAAAAAATGTAAAAGACAACTTAAAGGTATATCCACTTTCTGAAGCTTCTAATCCTAAGCAAGTTGAATACATAAGCTTATCAGATAAAGATTACAACACAATTCATCCAAATGATTTTCAATTTTACGTGCATTTAAATAACCTTATTCAAGAAGAATCTGAAGAAATGTTAGATGCAGAAACTAAAGGTTTATTTGCTTCTATTGGTATTAAAAAAGGACAAGAATTTAATCCAACTGCAAGAGAGAAAAAAATCCTTACCGATGCGGTTGCCATTGGTAATGCTGCTGCAAGATCTAACAACTGGTATCCTAAAGGTGATTTAGCAGATTTAGTTTATTTCTATAAAGATGTACCTACAGAATGGGTAATGGCTTATCCAGGAAAAAATGTTTTCTATAATTATGACGGAGCATTTAATACAGATGCGCGTGCCTGGTTCCACTATACTTACACTGCTGTAACTCCAGCAATGTCAACACCTCATATTGGTAAAGGATCTGATTATTGTATGGCTTTTAAAGATAGCAAACACGAAATCTTAGACGGTTCTAAAACCTATAAAATTCATATCCCTGCAGATGTTCCTATGAATGACTTTTGGGCATTAACAATCTACGATACGCAAACGCGTTCGCAGTTGCAAACAAATCAACCTTTCCCAACCGTAGGTAGTAACGATAAAGGAATTAAAACCAACGATGACGGCTCTATGGATATTTATTTTTCGCCTGAGGCCCCCAAAGGGTATGAAAATAACTGGTTACAAACCATTCCCGGAAAATCGTGGTTTGTTGTTTTCAGAATGTATGGCCCGCTTAAGCCTTTCCTTGATAAATCCTGGAGAATAAGTGAAATTGAATTAGTAAAATAATTTACTTAAAACGCTCACTTAGATTTAAACCTGAGTGAGCACATAATATCAATATTTTAAACATTAAATTTTATAAACATGAAAATTACAAAAAGAGTGCTTATAGCCGTTGCGTTTATTTTCTTCGCAAGCTATAATTTAACAGCACAAAAAAACAAAAAGCCCAATATATTAGTCATTTGGGGTGATGATATTGGGTGGTCTAACCCAAGTATTTACAATATGGGAATGATGGGTTATAAAACTCCCAACATCGACAAAATTGGTAATGAGGGGATATTATTTACCGACTACTATTCACAACAAAGTTGTACTGCAGGTCGTGCTGCTTTTATTACAGGACAAATACCTTATCGAACAGGCTTAACCAAAGTAGGTTTACCCGGTGCTAAGGAGGGTATAAACGAATTAGATCCTACCATTGCAGAATTATTAAAAAATCATGGCTATGCAACAGGTCAATTTGGGAAAAACCATTTAGGTGATCGCGATGAGCATTTACCAACAAATCATGGTTTTGATGAATTCTTCGGAAACCTTTATCACTTAAATGCCGAAGAAGAACCGGAACATCCTGATTACCCTACAGATCCGGAATTTAAAAAGAAATTTGGGCCAAGAGGCGTTATTCATTCTTTTGCAGATGGTAAAATTGAAGATACGGGACCATTAACTAAAAAGAGAATGGAAACAGTAGATTATGAAACCAAAGATGCTGCTATTTCATTTATGAAGAATTCGGTAAAAGACGACAAACCATTTTTTGTATGGTACAACGCAACGCTTACGCATGTTTGGACACACCTAAATGAAGAAGATGAAGGAACAACAGGATTGGGAGTTTATGCAGATGGCATGGTTAAATTGGATAAAATTGTAGGTGAATTAACCAAAACACTAAAAGATTTAGGGATTGAAGAAAATACGATTGTAATTTTTTCAACTGATAATGGAGCAGAAGTTATGTTTTGGCCAGATGGTGGTATGACTCCTTTTAGAGGTGAAAAAGCTACGACTTGGGAAGGTGGATTTAGATCTCCATGTTTAATCAAATGGCCTGCAAAAATTAAACCAGGGCAAGTAAGTAATGAAATTATTTCTGGAGAAGATTGGATGCCAACTTTCCTTGCAGCAGCCGGTGAGCCTGATGTAAAAGAAAAATTATTAAAAGGGCATAAAGCCGATGGTAAAAACTTTAAAGTACATTTAGATGGCTATAATATGTTACCATTATTTACAGGTAAAACTGATGAAGGTCCACGTAAAGAGATTTTCTATTTTGACGATGATGGATCATTAAATGCTTTTAGATATAACCGATGGAAAATTCATTTCAAAATTCAAGAACATCACGGTCTTGGTGTTTGGCAATATGAATATACTACCTTAAGAATGCCAATATTAATAGACTTATAGGGTTACCCATTTAGATCGCATTTGATTTAATCATTGCATAGCTCACAGGTTCATGTAGTACACATCTTTCAATAATTTTATCTAAGATTGAAATCCTATGATTTCTCCGGTTAAACCTAAAAAAATATTCATCAA
>JAJRQT010000138.1 GCA_024280115.1 Bacteroidota bacterium
CCGTTAATAGCCTGAATATCTGCATTTTAACTGAAAAAACCTAATAAATAGCGAAAAGATTCACATAAAAAATTGACCTTAATTTATTGATAATCTTTTAGTTACATGATTTAAAAGAGACACTACTTAATGGCAGTCACTATAACTCTGACCTTAATAGTGCAATATTGAAGCATAAATGATTATTTTTAAACCATATAATAAATAACCCGGTTGATAGCTGATTGAACAATTGCCCATTTTAAATATGAAAAAATTAAATCTACTTTTTAAAAGCCTGTTTTACACGATTACTCCTTTTTTATTCTTGTTTTCCTGCAGCCCAACTGTGATATCGATAGACGATACCAATGGAGTATTGGGAAAAACAAATGCGCCGGTTTCTGTTGAACTAATATTGAATAAGAATCAGATAAATGCGGCAGAAGATGGGCGCCTTGCTCTAATCGATCCCACCATTGCGGATGCCGATCCGATTCCTGTTCAATTGGAAAGCACCAGAGAAAATACAGATGCTCATGTTGTCTTTATCATGCCGGATGGGAATCCGGGAATTAGAAATTTTGAACTGATTGAAAACAAGTCTCCAATTAATGATCGAGTGAAAGTAATTCAGGATTCAAAGAGCGGACAGGTGATCATCGAAGAGGCAGATGAAAAAGTATTACAGTACAATTATCAGACTGTTTATAAAAAAGATGTAGTTCGCCCAAGTAATGATAAAAATGTTAAGCCAGTATTCTCCCGGGTTTCAGGTGTTTATTTTGATGAATATTTAAAGTCCCACCCTGAAATTAATAAGGATACCATTGTATCAACCAGTATTTATGCAGTACCTCGCAGTGACTATATTCATCCTTTATATGGATTGAATGGTGAAATGCTCACAAGAGATTGGCCAGATAGCGGACATCCTCATCATCGGGCTATTTTTTGGGCATGGCCAGAAGTTGAATATGGGTCTGAACGCGGTGATATTTATGCGTTGCAGAGAGTCTTTGCACGGCCTACAGGCAATATAAAATTCTCAGAAGGGCCGGTATATGCCCAGGTAGTGGCCGAGAATTTATGGATGTGGGAAGATACTGAGCCAATTGTACGTGAACATGCCGTAATAAGAGTATATCGCTCAACAACAAACAGCAGAATCATCGATCTTACAATAAAACTACTTGCCTTAAAGGATAGCATCACCATTGCCACGCGATTTACAAATAGTTACGGAGGATTAAATCTGCGTATGCAAACACCAGAATCGCAGGAAATTTCATTTTTCACAGATGAAGCTGAATCAAAACCAGTGAGAGCATGGTCTGATTTTAACGGCGTTTTTAAAGGAGATGATTCGCCATCCGGTTTGATGGTCCTGCAACATCATGATAATCCTGATTATCCCGGAGACTGGGCCGAGTATCCAGATCTGGCATGGGTACAACCTACTTTTCCTGCTTTGGGCACCAGGTACCCACTGAGCACAGAAAAAGCTTTGATATTGCGATATAGACTTATAGTTCATGTCGGCGGAAAACCAGGTACAGATATTTCAGAGAAAAGGTGGGATGCATACAATGAAGCGTCCGCACCGATTTATAATTTTGAGACAGCAGAACAATGAAACTAATGAAATGCGAAATAATTACCCTTATAATATTACTATCTCGATAACTAATCTTATATAACTTATGAAAGAAAATAAAAATAGTTCCCCGTTCACCCGGAGACATTTTGTAAAAACAACTGCTACTGCTGCAATTGCTGCACCGCTTATTATAAAATCCTCGGTGCTCAAAGGGAAGGGCACTTCCGCCCCAAATGATAAAATCAACCTTGGTATCATCGGATGCGGAGGATTGGGCAAAGCCAATCTGAATGCTTGTTCAAGCCATCCGGATATTGTTGTGACCGCTGCATGTGACGTGTGGAAGGATCGATTGGATTATGTATTGTCGCTTCACAAAGATACATGTACCGGTTATACTGATTACCGGGAACTGCTCCAACACAAAGATCTCGATGCTGTCATCATTGCGACTCCTGCCCATTGGCATGCTATTCAGGCGATCGAGGCCGCCGAAGCCGGGTTGGATATCTATCTTCAAAAACCTATGACCATGCACCTCGGTGAAAGTCTCGCCGTGAGAAATGCAGTTAAAAAGAATGACACAATTTGCCAGATAGGAACTCAAATTCACTCCAGTGACCATTATCGCCGTATGGTAGAGTTGGTACGCTCTGGAAATTTAGGAGATATTGGCACCGTAAGGACATTCTTTGTGATGAATGAGGCTCCAAATGGCGTTGGCCTCGGATATAATACCAAGGATATCCCCAAAGGGCTAAACTGGGACATGTGGGTTGGGCCTGCCCCAATGCAATCCTTCAATCCGAATTTGGTAAAAGATGCATTTTATCATGGTTCCTGGATGGATTTCAGTGGTGGTTGGACACCCGGCATGGCGCCACATATCACAGATTTACCTATCTGGGCATTAGAGTTGGGTTATCCAACTGAGATTAGTGCAAGCGGAGGAAGATTTATCACCAAAGATGATGGCGATGCCTATGACAATCATGAGGTTATCTGGCGATACCCTAAACTAAATATGACCTGGATGCTGTCATTATCAAATAGCTATGGCTTTGATTTCTTGCGTGAACAGAAGAGTCAACGCAGATTGGGGATATATTTTCACGGCGTAAACGGAACTTTGCATACGGATTATTCCACTCACAAGGTATTGCCGGAAGGCGATAGAATGAATGGTATGGAAACACCTCCGGAAACTATTGCACCTTCTCCGGGTCATGAGCACGAATGGGTAGAATGTATTAAATCACGTAAACAGCCCTCGTGCAATCCCGGGTATCACATCAAAGTAGATATCCCCATACAATTAAGCGTTTTATCAATGAAACTCGGAAGATCAATTAGATTCGATCCTGATAAAGAGCAAATCATAGGTGATGAAGAAGCCGCCAGGATGGCAATTCCCGAATATCGTGGCCCATGGAAATTTCCATCGGAATATTTGTAGAAAATAATGCTTGCCCTCCGAAGCTTTAGCGTAGGAGGGATAAGAGATTGATAGAAGCAGATTGATAATTACTAAAAAAATCATCCATCAAATGCAAGAAAAAACATTTGCTCATTCAAGCATTTTAGCTTATTTCCACATAACAGAAGTATAAATTATCTAAAGATTTACTGAGTGAATATGTCAAATTATGAAAAATTCTGATCGTAGAAGTTTTATTAAAAAAACAGCAATAACCAGTCTGGGCCTAGGAATGGCAGGAAGTATTTCTGGTATTAACAAAAAGTCAGATGTAGAAAAAGGAAAGCGTGTCGGTATGATAGGCCTGGATACAGGGCATAGTGTGGCTTTTATAAAATCACTTAATGACCCATTGGCAGGAAATAAATATGGCGGTTATAAAGTAGTTGCCGCATATCCAAAAGGCACTGAGAATATTGAAAAATGGAAAAAGAAGATCCCTGAATTCACAGCGGAAATCAAAAAACAGGGAGTTGAAATAGTAGAGTCGATAGATGAAGTGCTAAAGAAAACAGATGTTGTTTTACTCACCTGCATTGATGGGAATAAACATCTTGAACAAGCTCTACCGGTATTGAAGGCAGGAAAACCCTTATTTATCGACAAACCTTTTGCAGGATCTTTGTCTGATGCTTTCGCAATAGTTGAGGCAGCCAAACAATATAATGTACCTATGTTCTCATCTTCTTCTTTGCGGTATATTGATGGAGTAAAGGAAATAGCTGAGGGGAAATTCGGCAAAGTTATCGGGGCAGAAACTTATAGCCCTGCCCACATTGAAGAGCACCATCCGGATCTTTTCTGGTATGGTGTTCACGGTGTGGAAATCCTTTTTACCATTATGGGTACCGGTTGTAAAAGTGTGAAAAGAACTTTTACCGAAGATACTGACATTGTGGTTGGTGTGTGGGATGATGACCGTATTGGCACTTATCGTGGAATACGCAGAGGACAAGGTGGTTATGGAGGAACCGTTTACGGGGAAAATGACATTGTCGTGCTTGGCAAGTATCAAGGGTACAGCCCACTGCTTGAAAAGATAACAGAATTTTTCAGGACCGGTGTCGTCCCTGTTTCTACAGATGAAATACTGGAAATATTCGCATTTATGCAAGCCGCTGAAAAAAGCAAATTGAGAGGTGGGATTTCTATTGATATTGAAACTGTGGTACAAAAAGCGAAATCTAATTGATAACCTGAGTTCGATTTTAAAACAGGGCTATTTGCGTTGTTTTGACCTCTTCATATTTTATTGCTGGTTTTTTAGGGAAGAAAGAATATGCAATAAGTCCTGAGATCAGGTTCGTTATGAAATTGGAGAAAGAGCGGTGTCTGGAGTGTTCCACTTGGCATATATTCTTAAGTTCATCATTTACAGTTTCAATGACAGATCGCTTTCTGAGCAAGATCTTATCTTTTAATTCCATTAGCGTATTCTTCATATTGTTCCTGATGCTGGTAATCA
>JAJRQT010000139.1 GCA_024280115.1 Bacteroidota bacterium
AGATGCCTTTGTCCCAAACTTAGTTTTGAAGGCTTCTCTGTCCAATTCTTTTAGTAATTTCATATGCAATATCTTTTCTATAAGATACAAATTAATTACCTGGTTAACAAGCGTTTGAGACTTAAATGGGTAACCCTATACTTTTATTGTCGATTAATATTTGTTTTCCGGATAAGGAGATAGTAGCCGAACTGTTTGGAGGAATGGTTACGGAATAAAACACCTTATTATCTTCCTTTTTCCATGAAGAGATGATCTTTCCATAAGGTCCATCATGCTCGGCAGAGAAACTATCCAAACCCTCTACAAAATATGGTTTTAGGAGTACATTTTTAAATCCGGGTTGCTTAGGATCTGGTTTTATTCCTCCCAATGCTTTATAAAACCATGCATTGATTTCTCCAAACATGATGTGGTTGAGCGACAGATCACGCTTTGCTTCGATATTCCAGTTTTCATAAAAAGTTGTAGCTCCATTCACAATCCACCAACCCCATGAAGGGAAAGTCTCCTGAGAGGCTACCCGGTAGGCGGCATTGGCATAACCATTTTCGCTCAGCGCATTTAAAATTGCCTTTCCACCGAGTATCCCGACGTCAATATGAAAGCTATCCTCTTCAACTTTCTTTACCAGGTTGGCAGCTACCTTTTCGATGAGTCGATCCGGAACTATTCCCCAAAATAATGGGACGCACAGCTCAGTTTGCATTCCACTCCCATATATTCCGGAATCCTCATCCAGGTATTTTATGTTGATAGAATTCTTAATTTTTGCCGCAAGCTGAGCATATTTCTTTTCGTCTTCATGATAACCCAGAATCGCGGCAATTTGGGATAAAATTGAGGCATCGGTGTAGTAGTAAGCAGAAGAAGTTAGTTCTTTGGGGGCCCTGGATTTTACAGGGACCCAGTCACCTAAGCCCCAGTCTGTAAGGCCGTTTGGGCTAATCTCATCAATGTGATCCACATATCGTTTTATATTTTTATAATTATCTTCCAGGATTTTTGTATCTCCATAAAATAGATAAATATTCCAGGGAACCAGCGCGATGGTGCTCGTCCAGTCGGGGCCGTTGGCCCAGTGATACCCCCATCCGTCAGTAGGAATGATGGCCGGCAATACTCCATTGGGTTGTTGTTCATCCCTGTGGTCAGCCATCCATTTTTCATAAACGGTTATTCCATCGAAACTGTATAATCCCGTTTCCAACGCAATGTGGGCATCTCCTGTCCAGCCGTTTTTCTCCCGTTGAGGACAATCGGTAGGATATCCGAAAAGGTTGGATAAATATGAATTATTCCCAGCCACCCAGATCTTATTGATGGTTGGGTTGGAGGATTTGATTTTGCCTGCCTGAGGCAAATCGCTGTGCATAAAATAGCCGGTCAAACTGTTTTGATTGAGTAATATGGGTTTGTCGCTTTTTACCTCTACATATTGAAATCCTTTGTAGTTGAACCTCGGCATAAATGATTCTTCACCTTTGCCATTCAAAATAAAAATATCTGTCTGAAACGGATCTGAATCGTCCGTAGGTCGGTAATGCACATCAATATTGGATAGGTCCACATGGCCATCTTCATTTAATAATTCACCATGAACCAGTTTGATAATCGTGCCATTCTCTCCACTGACTTTTAGTTGGCTCACACCGGCTATATTTCTTCCAAGGTCAAAGACATATGTAAAATCATCAAACTTTCTCATGGTGTCGGGAAGGATTTTTTCAACGTTCCTAATCGGATGCAGAGTTTGTGCGACAATATTCCCGGAAGGCGCCGGAGTATAACTCGCTTCTTTCCAACCTGAATCATCAAATTCTGGTATATTCCATCCCGGTTGCTCAAGTCGGGCATCGTAGTGCTCCGCAGTATAAATGCTGTTGAAGATTACGGGGCTCAGAGAGGTCTTCCATGAATTGTCGGTACTTACTGTTTCCACTGATCCATCTTCATATTCTATTCGCAGATCGAGGCAAAAACTGGGGCGGGCTCTCCACGAAGCTTCATGAAAATACCATACGGCAGTTGACTGGTGGTTGTACCATCCGTTGCCCAATAAGATTCCAATGGCATTTTCTCCATTTTTTATATTTTTAGTCACGTCATATGTTACGTATAATGTCCTTCTGTCAAACCTGGTGTACATGGGATCGAGGCGGTGATTTCCTATTTTTTCACCATTGATGAAAAGTTCATACAGCCCGGCAACTGCGACATATGCCCTGGCAGATTTTATTTTTTTATACGGTTTAAATTCTTTTCTGAAATATGGCGCCGGTTTCAATTCAATATCCCGTGTGTCTGTAATCCAGGATCCTTTCCAGTTTGACATATGCATCATGCCTGTTTCAAATGTCGCTACCTTTGAAATTGAACTCGTACCATGATTGTCCCAAACCTGAATTCCCCAGAAATACTTTGTGAACGGTTGAAGTACAGGGCCACTATATTTCACAAGATTTTTATCCGAATCGACCTTTCCGCTATCCCAAATTTGACTTTTCGCCATAAAGAGTGAATCGGTCCCAAGGATAATTTGAAAAGCTTTTTGAGCAATACCATTTGTACTACTCGTCAACTGCCAGGAAAGCCTGGGGGTTTCATTATCGATACCAATAGGATTTTGCAAGTATTCGCACTTTAGATTTTCAATTATAACTTCATTGGGTGTTTTCTGACATGAAAAAAATAGCACTACTAAAAGGAATAATGTAAGGATATGTTTCATCTTTGAAAGGTAAAAAAATCTACACAAAATTGCTAGGAGCTTGAAATTTAAAACCAATTTCCTCTACTAATTTCCCAAAATGGATAAGTTCATTTTCTGAATAATGAGGCCCGGCGATTTGAATTCCTATGGGCAGACTTTCCGCGCTAAATCCACCCGGGACAATCAGCGATGGATTTCCACAAGCATTATAGGGTATTGTGAAAGGAAAATTATAATCAGGGTACGGAATTTTTCTGCCTTCGTATTCAATTGGAATATGTTTGTGGTTGTGTTTGAAGGCCGGACCAATAGAGGTGGGGCTGATGATAAAATCGTAACGGTCAAACCAACTTATAAAATCAGCGATAATTTCCTGTCTCTTTCTCAGGGTTTTAGAAAAGGTTTTAAAATTTAAATTCAGACCATCACTTAATGCCTTCGAGGCGTTAAATGGTGATCCCTTGGTTTGTTGTCTGAATTTCATTTTCATGATTTGTCTGAAAATCCAAGGAGCACCCTGGCCGCTGATAAACCCAAATAGTGTTGCCCAAACTTCAAAAGCCTGATTCAGCCAATGCTCATCAATATTGAATTTATGGATTTTTACATCTTTTAAACTGAGTTTTTCAATGAAATGATTAAGGACCTTTTTAGTCGATTTGCTGCATTCCACCAACTCAGAATCATCAAACCAGGCAATTTTATAATCCCCCAAACTATCATATTTTGGGGCAATAGATTTTACAGGCAGGGAATTGAGATATTTCCATTCCGGCTGATTAATGACATCCCAGGCAAGCTCAATATCTTCCATAGTTCTGGCTAATGGACCAATGCTGGTCATAGAAATATATCCACTTTTTGATTTTGGCATTGGCGGTACATGCCCTGACTGCGGGTATTGATTTTCTGTTGGTTTTAACCCGAAAATTCCACAAAAGTTTGCCGGGTTACGAATAGAACCACCAATATCAGTTCCTATCTCAATGGTCGTTAATCCGGATGCCACTGCAGCGGCGCCACCACCTGTGCTTCCCCCTGGAGTTCTTGTAAGATCGAATGGATTATTGGCTGTCGGATAGAGTGGGCCAAAGGTTTGGTTGTCAGCCAATAATGTTGGCACATTTGTTTTGCCTAGTATAATCGCCCCTGATGCTTTCAAACGACCGGCAATAACTGAATCTTTATCGGCGATATTATCTTTTAAGGATTTAAAGTTGACGGTGGTTTTATGACCTTTCAGGTTGAAAGATTCTTTCAAGGTAACGGGAACTCCATGAAGTGGGCCTCTTTTCAAACCATCTTTAATTTCTTCATCTAATTTACGAGCAGTTTCAATAGCTTCTTTTTCATTGTTGATTACAATAGCATTCAGTGTGTTATTATACTTCTTGATCCGTTCATAATGATTTCTAACCAAATCTGTTGTGGATATTTCACCCTTTGACAATTGGTTTGCAAGATCAGAAGCTGAAGAATAGGCAATATTTTTATCCATAAAAATTGCGTGAATAATTTTATATTGAAGATATGAAATCGAGTGGAAATTACCTCAATTATTTCATCAAATGAAATTATAGTTTGTGATGTGTTTTTGTTGTTATCATCAATAAATAAAATGTACCTGAATGGTAATACAACAGGGCAAGCTTGATTAAAAAATATTAACAACTCCTACATCGGCCTGTGGCTCACAGGCCGAAAATTTGAATTGCTTAATGGTCTGCGAGTCACAGACCATGGTTTTTTTTATTAGCCTTCAACCAAATTGCCCTATTTAATACAAGACACAGATCACAACATATGAAAACTCATTTTGACCTTTTTGAAACTGCTTTTCACTCCTTTTTATAAAAATATCCATTTAATAACCAGAATTAATATCTATTTATTTTATTTGGAATATGTATTTGAATATTAGGCGAAGGCTTTCATTTTTTCTCACAAAAATATTCAATTTTGAATACTGGCCTTATGCCATTTTCTATATACCTATGTACTTCTACGGACTTTATCTTGCTATAAAATCCGGATCCTTTATGTATTTTTCGACTGCGAATCCTGGAATGAAATATGGTGGTGTTGTGGGTGAATCTAAATTTAAAGTGCTCTCAACAATTCCTTCCCGGTATTTACCAAAAACAAAGTTTATTTATCGAAACACTTCTTATTCAAATATTTTAAAAATCATTGAAAATGAAGGGCTCGAATATCCTTTTATTATAAAACCTGATGTTGGAGAGCGGGGGAAAGGTGTGGAAATGATTAAATGTGAAAAAGAATTAGAAGCTTATCTTGTTAATAAAACCAATGATCTCAATATCCAGGAATATATTGACTTTGAGATTGAATTGGGTATTTTGTACTACCGGTTCCCGGGGGCGGAGCGGGGGCAAATAACTTCGATCGTTCAAAAGGGTTTTCTTTCGGTCACCGGTGATGGAAATCATAGTTTACAGTGGCTCATGGCCAATGAGATCCGCACCGGTCAGAGGAGGGAATATTTAAACGAAAAATTTAAAAATGAGCTTGAAGAGATACTTTCTGAAGGAGAGAAAAGATATTTGGAGCCGATTGGCAATCATTGCAGAGGGACCACTTTTTACAACGGCCATCACCTGATCAACGAAAAACTCAATTGGATCTTCGATGAAATTGCACATAAAGTCCGGGGATTCAATTATGGACGATTTGATATTAAAGTTCCCACCTATGAAGATTTGTACAACGGGGAAAATATAAAAATCCTTGAGCTGAATGGGGTAAGCTCGGAAGTTGCGCATATATACGATCCTGAATACAAGCTAATTCAGGCTTATAAGGACATTATCGCCAACATGAAAATTATCTATCTGGTGGCAAAGAAAAACCACGATTTAGGGATGGAATATGAATCACTTGGTAGATTTCTCATAGACCTGAAAGATCATTTCAAAAATTATAGCAGAAGCTGAAAAGATATGACCCACAATTGACCGTGAGTAGGCTTTACTTCGTGAATACCAAACTGGCTCATCAAAATAGCAATTGGATTTAGAAAAATTTAACATTCCACGCCTCGATCTGTGTCCCCTCCTTGGCCGCGTTGGCCAACAGATCGAAAAAGCAGGTTTGTGAGGACACAATCCAGGGTGAACAAGATATAGACTCTTAACAAATTGACGTTGGGCCGGTCTTCACAGACCATGCCTTATAGAATTATTTTTTACTTTAAACAAAATCGTCTTATACTCATCAAATTTTAAATGGAAAAAATCAGATTAAATCGGTATTTTTATCTATTAATTCCAGAGATGATGATTAAATTATTTTTCCCGACACTTATTATTGTTTTTATGTCAATTAAAACTTTTGCCCAACCGGGTTTTGATATTCAGGGGCATCGTGGATGCAGGGGATTAATGCCTGAAAATTCTATTCCCGGATTTATAAAAGCGATTGACCTGGGAGTGACTACGCTGGAAATGGATGTAGTAATATCGGCTGATGGGAAAGTAGTGGTTTCCCATGATCTATATATATCCTCGGCTTTTTGTGTTAATGAATTGGGTGCTGATATTACAAAGAAAGAAGAAAAAGACATCAAAATATACAATCTTAATTATGAGGATGTCATGCTGTTTGATTGTGGTATTAAGGGAAATGATAAATTTCCAGAGCAAGAAAGAATCTCTGTTTATAAGCCATTACTTTCTGAGGTAATTGATCAATGTGAAAATTACATAGAGCAAAATAATAAAAAGCCAGTCAGGTACAATATCGAAATAAAAAGTAGTCCGTCAGGTGACCTTGTATTTCACCCTGAGCCGACACTTTTCACAAGTTTGGTTCACAACGTGCTAAAGGACAGACTACCTGTTGATAAAATTACCATTCAATCATTTGATGTGAGAGTACTGCAATTAATGAGGATGAAATACCCTGAATATGAAATATCTCTATTGATTTCAAACAAAAAATCACCGGCGAAAAATATTGAGATCCTTGGATTTATACCAGATATTTACAGCCCAAATTTTAAGCTGATTGGGAAAAAGGAGATTGATGAATTACACTCAAAATCTATTAAAGTCATTCCGTGGACTGTTAATGATGCCAAACAAATGAAAAAGTTGATGGATTTAGGTGTCGATGGATTCATTACAGATTTTCCCAATAGATATTTTGACCTCCTTTAGCCAACCTGGTTATATTCCATCCTGTTTTTTTGTTTTATCTTAATCCTTTACTTTTGAGCGCATTTTTTAAATAATAAAAACTCAATGAAAAAAGTAATCGGAATGGGCAATGCCCTCGTGGATATTTTAATAAAAATTGATGATGATCAATTGCTGGAGAAATTTGAACTTCCAAAAGGCAGCATGCAATTGGTTGACAAGGTAAAATCTCAAAGTCTTATTGAAGCTATGAATCATTTGAACTATGAAATTGCTTCAGGAGGTTCTGCCGCCAACACCATCAATGGTCTTGCCAATCTCGGTGAACAATGTGGGTACATAGGAAAAATCCATGATGATAAGTTTGGAGATATTTTTTCCAATGACATGACAAAAAAGGGTATTGAAGCTATTTTATTAAAGGGTGCACAGGATACCGGCATTGCCACAACCCTCATCAGCGATGACTCTCAAAGGACATTTGCCACATATCTTGGAGCAGCGGTGGAGCTAACGGCAGGTGATTTAAAGGAAGCTTTTTTTAAAGGATACGACTATTTCCATATTGAAGGATATTTAGTTCAAAATCATGAATTGATCGAGACTGCAGTAAAACTTGCTAAAAAAAGTGGATTGAAAGTATCTATTGATATGGCAAGTTACAATGTTGTAGAAGCAAATCTGGAATTCCTCAAAAAGCTTGTTTCTGAATATGTAGATATTGTCTTTGCCAATGAAGAAGAGTCATTGTCATTTACAGGACTGAAACCAGAAGATGCTTTATCGGTGATTTCTGATATGACGGAAATCGCTGTGGTAAAAATCGGAGCTAAGGGCTCTTTAATAAAAACGAAAGATGAAGAAATAGCTGTTGAAGCCATCATGGCAAATCCCGTTGATACTACTGGAGCGGGTGATCTTTATGCGGCAGGATTTCTCTTTGGATTATCACATAACCTTTCATTAAAAAAATGCGCTGAATTGGGGAGCCTTTTAGGAGGAAATGTAATAGAGGTAATCGGCCCAAAAATGGATGAGACCAGATGGGCCAACATCAAGTCTAAAGTTTCTGAGATTTTGTGAAAAGTAATAAGTCTATTGTCACTTCCTGCTTCTATTAAATCATTGAGTACGGGTGTTGTTATGCAAAAGCGAAGAAAATTAGCCACACTATAATAAACAGCGGGAGAAGTATTGGTAGAGAATACCTGATGATGTACCCAAAGAAAGATGGCATTTTAATACCGACCTGCTCGGCAATTGCTTTCACCATGAAATTCGGGCCATTCCCGATATAGGTGAATGCACCAAAAAATACGGCAGCAACAGAAATAGCCTTTAGCATGAGCGCCGAATCTGTAAATCCATCTTTTGCAAATTTCAATACATCTGCAATCGAAGTTATGTCTGCACCCTGAGAAGCCATACCTGCTGCAAGAAAATTCAAATATGTAGGTGCATTGTCCAGGAATCCGGAAAGAGCTCCTGTGCCCCAATAAAGTGTATTGTGGCTGATTAGTTTTACCCCTGCAGGAGACTGCGCGAAATTTCCAACGAGCTCCAACGCAGGCATCATGGTGCCAAATATGCCGATAAATATAAACGCGACTTCTTTGATTGGTTCGAAATTAAATTCATTGGATTTTAATACTTCCTTATTGGCATATCTATAGGAAAGATATGCTACTGAAAGCATAATGATCTCCCTTAGGAATGAAAACTTTTGTCCAGCGTAATGTATGGCAGGAACCCAGTCAAATACATTGGGATCAAGAAAAACCGCCAACACGATTATAAGCAACCATATAAAACTCATGGACCCCAGAATACTGACTTTTCCACTAACTTCTTCTTCTACAGTTTCACCGTCCTTATTTTTGCTGTCGAAGAAGTAAAAAATCGCAACAAGAACAATTACTGCAAAAACCCAGGGGAAAAAGTTGTGTGTCAACGTCCAGAAAAATGGAACGCCTTTGAGAAAACCAAGAAATAACGGTGGGTCACCAATTGGCGTTAAAGAACCTCCGACATTACTTATCACAAAAATAAAGAAGATGATGTGATATGGCTTGATCCTCCCTTTATTCAACCTGATGAAAGGCCGGATTAAAAGCATGGATGCTCCGGTTGTTCCAATGACATTCGCTATAACTGCGCCTATAAGAAGTAATACAGAATTTACACCGGGTGTGCCCTTTTTATCTACTTTTATCATGATGCCCCCTGAAGCAATAAATAATCCGGTGAGCAGGGAAATAAACTGGATATATTCAAATGTCGCATGAATCGGACTATGTGTATTGCCTAGTGCGAAAATGTAGTAAAGCACAACTAAGACGGCCAGAGCAACGGCAACTTTAGGATAATTATGATGCCAGAAATGTTCAAAAAACAGCGGTCCCGTCGCGATCATTAACAGCAGTAAAACAAATGGTATCACGGCCCAGGTGGGTGGCCCGTGGTGAGCTCCATGTTCATCATCTGGAGCAATTTCTTCGATTGCTATTGTAGAAGCGGGGGATTCAACAACTGAAATCTCAACTTCGTTACTTTCAGCAGATTGCACGGATGATTTCGCGGGAATAGCAAATAAGCAAAAAAATAAAATTGTAAATAAAACCAGCTTCATAATATACACTTTAAAGTAAAAAAAATAGCCCTCAAAACGGCGGTGCAAAAGAAATTAAAATTTGAGGTAATTGCAATATTACACGAAACTATTGATAATAATTTTGCTTAACGGAGCTAAATTTCTGAATTTTTTATAGAATTTACATTGATGTCTTTTTGACAGGATTATACAATAACCCTCCACAAGAATCCGAGATAGCACCTGTTACGCTTTTTAATGTATTATTGATGCTAAGAGTTTTAAGCAGACCGAGAAAGCCAAATATGATGGCTTCTTTAAAATCAATTACCTGCTCATCGGGGATAATAACTCTCAATTTTTCTGGGCTATATTTACGAATTAGCTCTATCAGGTAGCTGTTTTTAGCTCCTCCACCAGTAATCAATAGTCGATTTTGCAGCCCTCGATTTAAAACATTATTTGTTATTGATAGATTAACTTGTTGAGCGATATGGTGGCAGAAAGTATTTAGCAGGTTTTTCTCGGAATCATCGACTAATAGTGGAAAAATATACTTCTGAACCCATTCAATCCCCAATGATTTTGGCGGTATTTTATTATAATACTCAATGGCGTTGAGTTTATTTAATACAGAAATGTTGAGCTGGCCGGATTTTGCAATTTCTCCGCCATCATCATAATTCATCTCGATTTTATTTGACAAATAGTTTAACACCGTATTTGCAGGACAGATGTCAAAAGCTTTTCTTTCTCCTTTGAAATCAAAAGAAATATTAGAAAATCCTCCGATATTCAGACAAAAGTCAAATTCACCAAATAGCAATTTGTCACCAACTGGCACCAAAGGAGCCCCCTGGCCTCCAAGAGCGACATCTAATGACCGCAAATCATTAATTGTATTTATCCCGGTGATAGTTGCGATCCGGGCGCCATCTCCTATCTGATGCGTCAGCCCAATTTCAGGTTGGTGAAAAATAGTATGCCCGTGAGAAACTACTAAATCTGGGGTGATATTATTAACTTCAATATATCCCCGCGCCTGTTCCCCAATCCATTTCCCATATTTTATATCCAGTTTTTTAAGTTCTAAACCACTTAACTGAGTAGCTGATTCCAATTGTTTGTATAGTTTTTCTTTATACGGAACTGTTTTGCAACCCAATAATTTGTACGCCCATGATTCTGATTTTGAGAATTGGACCAGTGCCATATCAAGCCCATCGAGAGATGTACCGGACATCATGCCAAGAACTACATATTTTTTCATGGAATATTTATTAATTTTAACTGCGGAATTTAAATTTTTTTAACGGCTTTAAATATCAACAATTTTGAATATATGTATTGATATTGGAAATACAAACGCCAAAATGGGCTTTTTTAGTGATGAGGAATTACTTGAAGAAAAAAAAAATATCTCAGACAGGGCAATACCAAAAATCATCGCAGAGCAAAATCCCCGGCATGTATTGATCAGCAGTGTACGGAAAGGCATTGGTAATATTATACAACAAGTCTCCCGACATACAGATATATTGGTACTCGATCATGAAACCCCACTACCGATAATGAATGCATATAAATCTCCTAAAACGCTGGGTGTAGATCGATTGGCCACAGCCGTCGGGGCCTTTTATTTATATAATAATAAGAACAGTCTCATTATTGATATCGGGACCTGCATCACTTACGACCTTATTGATAAAACAGGAACATACCAGGGCGGAGGCATTTCTCCTGGTGTAAATATGAAGCTAAAAGCAATGCACAAATTCACATCGGGCTTACCCATTGTTGCTGCTAATCAACCTGCTGACCTTATTGGGAAAACGACCAAAGAATGTATGCTAAGCGGTGTAGTAAATGGAACCCTTGCAGAAATTGAAGGGATTATTGTCTCCTACAGACAATTTTTCGAGGATTTGAACATTATATTGTGTGGTGGGGATGCGATTTTTTTTGAAAGTAAAATAAAAGATCACATCTTTGCAATCCAAAATTTAGTACTGATTGGTCTGAATCAGATATTGAGCTTTAATTTGAATGATTAAAAAACTCGTTTTTTCACTTTTATTATCGACAGTAAGTGTACTTGGTGCGATCGCACAAAGCGCCTCAAGCCCTTACTCATTATTCGGAATCGGAATTGTCTCGAAGAGAGGATTAGTCTATCAGAATAATATGGGAGGCCTTGGAATAAGCAATGGAAAAGTCTGGATTTTAAATAATATTAACCCAGCCCTTCTTCCGTTGAATAATTTTTCCACATTTGAAGCTGGGCTTTATACAGAAAAAAGAACTTTAAATACATCCGATCTTAAGCAAAGCAACACAAACGGTGGACTGAGTTATTTAACATTCGCCTTCCCGATCACAAATGGAAAGTGGACTATGGCTGTGGGTTTGATGCCCTTTAGCGATGTGTCCTATAATATTACTACGAGCAGCAATGTGGTCAACAGGGAAGAGGCAACCGCCAATTACCAATATACTGGCAACGGGGGAATCAATCAGGTGTATGTGAGCAATGGCTGGCAAATAATCCCCAATTTCCTTTCCATTGGTGCAAGAGTAGGATATGCTTTTGGATCAGTAAATGACGAATCTTTCATTGATATTAGTGAAAGGGTGTATATAAATGAAGAAGACACAGTTGGTTTTCCAAAACAATTCAATTCGTCTGTATTTAAAAGAACTTCAAGATATTCTGATTTTCTTTTGGAGGGAGGACTGAACATGAGAAAGCGATTTGGTAAAAAAATGGAGGTAAACCTTGGTTTTATATACGAACTCGCAAGTAATATGAACACTAAAAGGGATGAGACACTTGAAATAGTAGATGACAGTCCGTTTCCTCCAACGGATTCTATATTAACAAATGTAAAGGGGACAACTTTTTTGCCTCAAAAATTTGGAGGTGGTCTAAGTATTACTAAAATTTACAAATGGACGTTTGGAGTAGATTTTTATTCCCAGGATTGGACAAAGTACAAATCTGATTTTGGTGCGGAAAATGGTTTTACCAATAGTTATGAAATTATTGTAGGAGGTGAGTTTACTCCGGATTTTTTCTCAGCTACCAGCTATTTAAAGAGAGTAACATACCAGTTTGGATTCAATTATGAACAAACTCCGGTTATGATAAATAATACAAATATTGACGACTTTGGTATAAATTTTGGTGTATCTTTACCAGTCGGAAGTGCGTCTATTTTTACTGTTGGTTTCAATTATGGCCAGCAAGGGACTGTTTCCGATGGATTGGTAAAAGAGGATTATTTTAAAATTCGCCTGGGCATGACATTCAATGATCGTTCCTATGGGTGGTACAGAAATCAAGGAAAGTTTAAATAAAAATTTAATTATGAAAACTAGGATTTTTCTCATTGGATTAGTATCCATTTTATTTTTTAGCTACGCCAACGCCCAAACAGGGTGGAATTGGCCTGACGACAAAGCAAAAGCAGAGGAAGAAAATGCGCTTTACACCGATCATTTTAAACAAGGCGATTACAGGGCCGCAGTCAGTCATCTCAGGTGGCTTTTGATCAATGCTCCTGATCTTAACAAATCCATTTATCAACACGGTGTGAAAATTTATAATGGACTGGCAAATGATGAGACCGACAATGACAAAAAAATTATTCTGCAAGATTCGGTAATGTTACTTTATGATTTAAGGATAAAGTATTTTAATGATGAAGGCAAGGTCCTGAATAGAAAATCGTATGATGCTTATAAGTATTATAAAAGTGACAAAAGTCGTTATGAGGAATTGTTCAATTTATTTAAAAGTACGTTTGAACTTAACGGAAACAAAGTAATGGACATCATTCTACTTCCATATATGGATGTGCTCAGAAGATACAAGCTATCCGGTGGCAATATTACAGATCAGGATGTATTGGATATATATGAAGAAATTGTGAGGATTACCAACTTCAAAATTGGCCAGGGTAAAAATGTAGATCGTCTGAAAATGGTTCTTGACAAAATAAATGAATTACTGGTAAGTACCATTGACGTTGATTGCGATTTTGTTAAAAATAAATTAGGCCCGAAATTGGAAGCCGAACCTGACAATATGAAGCTTGCAACAAATATTATAAGGCTTTCTTTTGCAGGAAAATGTATGGATCTGGATGTATTTCTCAAGGCTGCCATTGTGGTTCAAACGAATAACCCTGAATATGGATTGGCAAAGCTGATTGGTCAATCTGCTGCAAAAAGAGAAGATTTTGAAATGGCCATTAAGTATTTAGAAGAAGCAATTGAGCTTACAGATGACAATACAAAAAAAGGAGATGTATATTACCAGCTTGCCGTGATACAATCAAATGCCGGAAAAAAAGTGAGTGCACGGGATTATGCCAGAAAAGCCGTTTCTGTTGATCCGACGAAGAAAACTGCCTATAAGCTGATTGGGAATCTTTATTTCAATAGTTTTAACGATTGTAAAAAGGGTGAAAATCCTGTTCACGATAGGGCAACTTATATTGCAGCATACGAAATGTTCAGGCGAGCTGGCGATTCTACCGCTATGAGCAGAGCAAAAGCTCAATTTCCGACTATGGAAGAGATATTTCAATGGGATTTAAAGGTCGGGGATAAAATTAAGGTTGGCTGTTGGATAAATGAAACAGTTACGATTCAGAAAAGATAGATAATAAATTAAGTATATGGCGGTTTGAGATACTCTCGAACCGCTTTTTTTATTTCAAAAAATGAGACAAATTTTCATCCTTTGTTCGCTAACTTTCGGTTTGACCGGAATCTTTTCCTGTGAAAACAAGAGTGATGAAATCACGGAGATTCAGGAATATACCGGTCCGATTCGAGAGGGTCGAAATCTTGTCATTTACAGAAGTGATTCCGCAATTGTAACATTAAAAATGACGACCCCTAGGATTTTAGATTTCGGAAGTGGTGATCAGGAATTTCCAGAGGGCTTTTTTCTTGAATTTTATGACAAAAAAGGGAATCCTACATCTTCACTTAAAGCTGATTATTGCTATTATACAAAAAAAGATGATCTCTATAAAGCAACCGGAAATGTGGTGGTTCAGGATCAGGAAACAAACGACAGACTTGATACGGAAGAGTTATTTTGGAATCGTAAAAAGGAGGAAGTTTTTACTGATAAATTCGTAAGAATAGAAAAAGATGGCGAATTACATGTAGGAGATGGATTAGAAGCAAAACAGGATTTTTCATATTGGAAAATCCTCAATTCAAAAGGGACCATTACCTTGAAAGATCAAGAGCATTGAAAAAGCTTTCCTGGATTTTTCTGTTTCTTTCATTGACCCTGTTAATTATAGGGATTGATCAAACATGGATCAACGGACTTCAAAGCTCTTATTGGATATTTATGTTTTCTTTGGTGTTTTTGTTTTTATATTGGTATCTCAAAGGACCGAAAATTTCAAAATAGTAAATGCTATACTTGTTTTGATTTTATTTAAAAAATGATACAGACTAATTATTTGATCATAGTGCTTGTTTCGCTGGTACTTTCTGCATTTTTTTCGGGAACTGAAATCGCTTTTATCTCGGCAGATAAATTGCATATCCAACTCAGGGGTCAGCAAGGGCACTTGTCCGACAGAATACTTTCGATGTTCCTGAAAAAACCATCCAGATTTATCACTACTACACTTATAGGGAACAACGTAACTCTGGTTATTTACGGTATATTCATGGCCTTTTTACTTGAGCCTATTGTAGAGAATATCTTACCAGAAGTTATAAATAACGAATTGGTCGTTTTTATTATTCAAACAACTCTGGCAACTTTTATAGTATTGATTACTGCGGAGTTTTTACCCAAAAGCTTTTTTCTTATTCATCCCAACAGGATGCTATCCTTGCTAGCAATTCCTATTTTTATTATTTATATAATTTTTTTCCCGGCAGTATGGCTCATTGTTCATTTATCTAAATTATTGATTGAAAAAGTTTTAAGGCTGGAATATTCTGAAGATAAACCTGTTTTTGGCCTGATCGATTTGAACCAGTACATTAAGAGAATGGTCTATGATCATGAAGAAGAAAACAAACAGGAAGTAGATGCTAAAATCTTTACCAATGCACTTGAATTTAAATCTGTGAAGGTCAGAGATTGTCTGGCGCCGCGCACTGAATTGGTCACTGTCAGCATTGATGATACCATCAATGATCTCAAGGCGACATTTATTGAAAGTGGTTATTCAAAAATATTGGTTTACAAAGATTCCATTGACAATATAGTTGGCTATTGTAATTTCATAGAATTATTCAAAAAACCAGAAAAAATCACTGATATTCTGACACCTATTACCATCGTTCCGGAAATAATGCTCGCCAGTGAATTGATGGTTCAATTTACTTCTGAAAGGAAAAATATTGCCCTGGTGGTAGATGAATATGGTGGTACTTCGGGCATTGTGACCATAGAAGATATCATCGAAGAAATCTTTGGTGAGATACAGGATGAGCATGATGAGGAGGGGCTGCTGGAGCAAAAAATCGATGATAACAACTATTTACTCAGTGCAAGACATGAGATAGATTATTTAAACGACAAATATAATTTTCAATTACCGGAGGGGGAATACGAAACGCTTGGCGGATTGATATTGTCTGTTGTGGAAGACTTTCCTAAGAAGAATGATAAAATTACTATTCCCGAATTTATTTTCACAATTGACAGCCTCGAAAAAAACAGGGTAAATAATATTAAACTCACCATAAATAGGGAATAATCGAAAGGTTAACATTCAATATTTCATAGTTTTATTTTTTTGGTTTTAAGCATCTAAGTAGCTATTTTTGCGGCACTTTAAGAAAATTTCATATGGCATTAATAAATAAAATTAGAGAAAGGTCAGGTTGGGCAATTGGTTTTGTAGCAATCGGGCTTGGTTTTTTTGTGGTGGGAGGAGATGTTTTAGGCCCAAATTCAACGATTATGGGCAAGAATAAAACTGATGTTGGCGAGATTGCCGGTGAAACCATAGAAAGGGACAGATATCAGGATCAGATAGATCAGATAAAATATAAATACACTATTAATTATGGGAGAAATCCTTCTGAATCTGAAATGTATTCTATCCGTCAGCAAGCATGGGATTATTTGATTGTCAAGGTTGCATTTCAGCAACAATATGACAAGCTGGGTATCGAGGTAACTGACGATGAGCAATGGGACATGGTTCAGGGTGACAATGTTTCATTTGAAATCAAACAGGCATTTACAGATCCGCAGACTGGGGAATTTCAGCGTGACAGAGTAATCTCTTATCTCAAACAAGTAAATCAATTGCCTCAGCAACAACAGGCATCGTGGTATCTGTTTGAGCAAGATCTGAGACCATCTCGGTTAAGGATTAAATATGATAATTTACTTGTGAAGACAACTTATGCCACAGATGCAGAAGCAAAGATTCAATATCAGGATGAAACTTCAATAGCTGAGATTAAGTATTTGTACGTACCTTATTATTCAATTTCAGATTCAGCAGTATCGGTAAGTGACGATGAGCTTGAAAGTTATTTTAATGAGCACCAGGCTGAATATATGGTAGATGAAAGCCGAAATTTCAGTTATGTTTCTATTCCAATGTTACCCTCAGGTGAAGACACTACATTTTTCCAGCAGGAAATGGATCAGTTGAAAGAAGAATTTAAAACCCAAACAGAAGATTCGATATATGCCAGGAACAATTCTGATGGGAGTACATTTTATGCCAAAGAAACTATTGATGCGCTCCCGGGAATTCTTCAGGCTAATTATTCAAACCTCAGCAAGGGTGATGTAAGAGGTCCTTATTTCGAAAATGGGAGATTTGTATTGTATAAAATATCCGATATTGTAGAAGACACCATCGGAGCAGTAAAGGCCAGCCATATTCTCATTAAATGGACTGATGAATCTGATGCATCCAAGGCAACTGCCAGAAAGAAAGCCCAGGGTATTCTGAACAAGCTGAGAAGAGGAGGAGATTTTGAGCAACTTGCTAAAGAAAACAGCGAAGACGGTTCCGCTCAAAGTGGGGGAGATTTAGGTTGGTTTGGCAAGGGTAAGATGGTGAAACCATTTGAAGATGCCGCATTTGGCGCCACCAAGAAAGGGTTGATCAACAAACTGGTGGAGAGCCAATTTGGCTATCACATAATTAAGGTGACGGAAGTGCTGAATAAAAATGTGTATTACCTGGCCAGCGTAGAAAGGGAAATTACACCGAGTGATGAAACCAGAAATTTGGCTTTCAGAAAAGCTGATTATTTCGCCTCCACAAGTGGTAATTATGATGAATTCACTGCAAATGCAGAAAGGGATTCCCTGCAGGTATTTAACGCTGAAAAGGTTGGTGGAAACGACAGAAGGTTCAACAATGTTGGTAATGCGAGAAGGGTAATTCAGTGGGTTTATAACAATGATGACATTGGAAATGTATCTGATGTGCTTGAGCTGGAAGATCAGTATATCGTGGCTTCATTAACTAAAATAACCGAAAAAGGTCCTGCTTTATTAGAGGATGTAAAAGATCAAATAGAACCGAAAGTTAAGAATGCAAAGAAAGGAACATTGATCAAGGAGAAGCTTAAAAGTTTAGATGGAACCTTGGAGGAGATTAGTGAAAAATATGGCCCCGATGCCAGGGTTTACAATTCCAGTGATCTGAAATTTTCTACCAATTCTCTCCCAACTGTTGGGTTTGCACCTTTAGCTATCGGAAAGGCATTTGCGCTAAAAAGCGGTGAAAGATCGCAACCTTTTGAAGAAGAGAACGGAGTTTTAATTATTGAGATGCTAAATATCACCCAGGCTCCTGAAATCGCTGATTACTCCACTTATAAAAATCAGTTAGAGCAGAGAAACTCCAGCAGAGTATCATTTAATGCGAGTGAGGCCATCAAAGAAAATGCAGATATAAAAGATTTAAGGTATAGGTTTTTCTAAAAATCCATACCTTAAATTAATAATTGTTCCGTAGTCCATTGCATAAAATATAATTATGGATTCTTTTATGCCATTTAAGGAAAGGCTAGATGACGAACACAATTGGCCTACGATATATATGTTTAAATTTGTAGTGCCGGTTGCCAAAGCTGACGAAGTAAGGCAGTTATTTATAAAAGAAAATCTCCAATCAAAGAATTCGAAAGCCGGGAATTATGTGGCTTTTACATTGAAGAAATTGATCAAATCAAGTGATGAGGTTATCGTCACCTACCTTAAAGCTAATAAAGTGAAAGGGCTTATCGCCATGTAGAGTGTGTTATCACTGTCCATATTCCAGAAATTCCCGCAGATGCTCTTTTACATGTTTAAAGTCAAAACCATCATAGGGGGCAGTAACAATGGTTTTCAGTAGATCATTGACAACATGTGATTGAAACCCGATTTTTTCAGCATATTTAGTAACAACTTCCAATTCGATATCCTCAACCACGCCATCGAGGTAAATCATGAAAACTAAATTAAAGAGATGCTCAATCGCATTTTCCTTGGTGATTATTTCGTCATCAGTCTTTGAAGGATCTATAAATTCCAATTCGTCTTCTGTAACGTGAAGCTGCACTCCCCATTTGAACAAACAACCAACAAAATCTTTTGATAAGTATCCTTCATTCAAAAATGAATGATATATATGGAAAAAACTTTCCTTCATTGAGGCGATCTCTTCCTCGTTTAATTTGCTATAATCTATTTTCATCTGAAAAATTTCAAGGTTGACTGTCTTAAAATGATAATCTTTTAAATTAAATTTACGGACTCAATCAATAAAAACTAAATATCATTGAAAAATAAATTATTTCTGACTTTAGTTTCAGCGTTTTATTGCCTGTGTCTTTATTCCTGTAAAGAAAAGAACAATTCATCCACAAAGAATGCCTTTTTTTATAAAGATTCCACTGCTGTAATAAATGAAGAAATTCCACAGGTTAGCAAGGATTTTAATTTTGAATTAAATGTACAGGCCGACCCTGAAAGAGGTTCCTGGCAAAACCCGGATCTGGTGATAAAAAAGCTGGGGGATCTATCGGGAAAAATCATCGCAGATATTGGTTCAGGGACAGGATACTTTACTTTTCCAATTTCAAGAATGGCTAAGAAAGTACTGGCCATAGATATCGAGCAGCGATACCTGGATTATATTGAAGATAGAAAGCTGGAATTGCCTGTTGAGCAGGCAGACGTGATTGAGACAAGATTGACCGTCGCGAATGAACCAAACCTGCATACAGATGAGGTGGACGCAGTGTTGATGGTCAATGTGTTTTATTATCTCAATGATCGCCCAGCCTATATGAAAATTGTAAACAATGCACTTAGAAAAGATGGAATTTTGGTGCTTGTTGATTTTAAACCGGGAGATATTCCTGTGGGGCCGTCCGGAGAAAAAGTTTCTCCCAAAGAGGCAATAGAAATTTTGAAATCGGCAGGATTTAAAGAAGTTGATGTTGACTCGGAGAGTTTACAATATCAATATATTATTTCAGCTAAATAGCTGAATATAAAAAAGCATTCTTTGCTTTGTTTTTTATATTTTTTATATCAAAGTCCGGGCAGTTTTAACTTTCTTCACTGATAAAAATTACCATTTTGTTTTCATCTTGTTGATATTGCTTATGAGATTTATAATAATGCTGAAGGACTGCCATGCGAAACCAATTCCTTGAATTCGGGTTATAAGTTTATTGAATTAAACATTTACATAAGATGTGGACAGAAACAGACAATAAACTAAAGGCTGAATTCAAATTTAACGATTTTGTTGAGGCATTTGCATTTATGACAAAAGTTGCCTTTTATGCCGAAAAGATGGACCATCATCCAAGCTGGTCAAATATTTACAACAGCGTAATTATAGAACTCAGTACCCACGATGCCGGAGACATCGTGACAGAAAAAGATTACCAATTGGCAAGAGCCATAGATAAACTGATAAAATAATAATTTGAAAGAAAGATTTACCTCTTTGTACCTTGTGCCAACGCCGATTGGGAATCTGAAAGACATTACGCTTAGGGCGCTTGAAGTTTTACAGAGTGTTGACCTAATATTGGCAGAGGATACCCGTACCACACACAAGTTGCTCAAGCATTACGATATTACTGTAAAAACTAAAAGTTATCATATGTATAATGAGCATAGACAAGTGGAAATGCTTGTTGATCGCATGAAGGGGGGAGAGCAATTCGCATTAGTTTCAGATGCCGGTACTCCAGGCATTTCAGATCCAGGATTTTTACTTGTAAGGGAGGCACAAAACGCTGATTTGGAAATTGAGTGTCTTCCCGGGGCAACTGCATTTGTCCCTGCTTTGGTCAAATCAGGATTGCCATCTGATCGTTTTGTTTTCGAGGGTTTTTTACCTGTGAAAAAAGGCAGAAAAACCAAACTGAAATTATTGTCTGAAGAATTAAGAACTGTTGTCTTATATGAATCACCGCATAGATTAAAAAAGACACTTCTTCAGATCGTTGAGTATTTTGGGGAAGATAGAAAAATATCCGTCTCCCGGGAGCTGACTAAAATTTTTGAAGAAACCCGGAACGGTCAGGCATCTGAAGTATTGAATTACTTTGAACAGAAAGATGTGAAAGGGGAAATTGTTATTGTAATAGATGGGAAGAAGTAGAGTTATTGCCGGGATTGACCGGATCTTTTTTTAAGATTTCTAATAGCTTAGAAATTATTGAGTCAGAAATCAAAGTCTAAATCAATTATAAAAACATTAATTCCCGGTATTGGAATTTTTAAACTAATTTGCGCCAAATTTTGAAATGATATGAAAATAGACCTCCAACACACCCTCAATGAAGTTGTAAAAATTGCGCAAAGAGCGGGAGAATTTATAAGGCATGAAGGGAAAAAATTTGACAAAAATGATATTCAGGAAAAAGGTTTGAACAACCTCGTTTCCTATGTGGATATGGAGGCGGAAAAAATGATCGTCCAAACCTTAAAATTCACCTTACCCGATGCAGGCTTCATAACCGAAGAAGGCACGGAAACTGAAAAAGCTGAAACATATAACTGGGTGATCGATCCACTGGATGGGACAACGAATTTCATGCATGGGCTCGCACCATATTCTGTCAGTATTGCACTCATAGAAAATGATAAACCTATATTGGGAGTTGTTTATGTGATCACTTCGGATGAGTGTTTTTCTGCTGTTAAAGGCGGTGGAGCATATTGTAATAGAGAAAAAATTGAGGTTTCGAAAGTCAATGATTTTAAAGACGGATTATACATTGTCGGAATGCCTTACACTTCATTTGAGCATATGGAGCATTACTGGAAAGTTTTCGGCCATTTTATTAAAAACACCCATGGAATCAGAAGGTTAGGAAGCGCTGCTGCAGACCTGGCATTTGTTGCCTCCGGTCGTGCGGAAGGCTTTTTTGAGTACGGCCTGAATTCCTGGGATGTAGCTGCCGGAGCTTTACTGGTTCAGGAAGCGGGTGGCATTGTTACAGATTATAAAGGTGGGGGCGATTATCTATTTAGCAATGAAATCATTGCCGGATGCGCAGTACAGCCAGAAATGTACAAAGTAATTTCAAGTCTTTGGGATTTGTAACAAATGTTGGTGAAACAGGTTAAATAACTGAAAGGAGTTAGTTATGGTTCAAAATATTCTTGTCGGCGTCTTTTTTATAGTAGCGCTGGCTTTTATGGCGAGGTTTATCTACCGTCAGGTGAATGCCGGGAATGACGATGGTGCGCACTGCGAAAAATGCCTTCCAAAAGATAAAGTTAAAAGTGGTTCCTGATACTAAAAGTAAGGTACTACCACGAACCAGTTTGCCGCAGACGGGTTTAATGAATATTGGACTAATGCTAAAATGATGTAATGCTATAATAATAAAGAAGAAATTGAGATTTTAAAGAAAAGTATTATACCGCTATATTACTTTAGGAGTTAGGTTAAAAAAGTTGAAAATCAACTAACTATGACTTTTCGGAGCGGACTCAACTTAAGAATAAGGGGAAAATCATTTTAGCATTTTCACATTGTTGCATTAAATCATTGACTAATTCACATATTCCCACTATAATATCAGTAGAACTAAAAGTAAAAGCTGATCAAACCCTTAAACCCTCCGTACAATTTTTGCAGATATCGATTTCTTTCCTGTTTTCAAATAAGTGTAATCTGAATTCCTGGTATTTTTCCCCATTCCAGATTTCTCTAAATGATTGTTGATTTATATTCCCCATTTTATATTTGGCATCTTTGTCAAAACAACAGGGGACAATATCTCCATCCCAGGTCATAACACAGGAATGCCACATTTTCCAACATTTATTTAGATGATCGTTTTTGATTTTAAAGGTAGCATCACTTTTTTTTTGATATCTACTGTACTTGCCATTTTGTGGGATCAGGTCAGAACCACGATCAAAATTATAAATTTGAGCGGTTTTAAATTCTATCTTATCAACACCTAATTTACGGGCCAGGGTTTTAGCCTCTTCAATTTGATTTGTATTGTGGCGAAAAAGAAGAAATTGCAAAATGAGATAAGGATTATTTTTACGCAGCTCTTTTTTGGCTTTTACAATATTTTTTATTCCAGTAATCGCCATTTCAAGTTTACCACCGATCCTGTATTTTTCATACGATTCCTGATCTGTCCCGTCGATAGAAATAATTATCCTACTCAAGCCACTCTCTACAGTTTTAATAGCAACTTCCTCATCGAGAAAATGCCCATTGGAAGAAGTCGCCGTGTAGATATTTTTTAAATCCGCATAACTGACCAACTCTAAAAAGTTTGGATGTAAAAATGGTTCTCCCTGGAAATACATGGTGAGGTAAAGCAGGTAATCCTCCAATTCATCAATAACTTTTTGAAAAGTTTCATTCTGCATCATTCCTGTCGGACGTGTGAAGGATCTCAATCCACTCGGGCATTCCGGGCATCTTAAATTGCACGAGGTGGTTGGCTCTACGGCCAGGCTAAATGGCAGTCCCTCATGGTGAGGATTTTTATTTCTTTGTGCTTTTTTAAAACTGTAGTAAGTACTCCAGGCATTTTGTACCCTTTTTAAATTTAGTCTTTTTATAAAATTTAACCCATCCGGAAAAGCACTGACCATCCTCTCGTTTACCATTAAAAAATTAAAGTTAAAAATAACTCTTAGTATTCTAAACTTTAGTTTGCTATAAACCTGATAACATTCAATAAAGGGATTATATAATAGCTTCTGATTTGCTACAATTATAATATTTTCGGAATTTCGCGCTCTGAAAAATACTGCATGAAAGAAAGAGATATTTTGCTGGGAGGTGCAATGCTGTTATTGTTTATATTATATTCATGTCAATCTAATGACGGGTTACAAAACCAAGAAAGCGATATGATAAAATCATCAAAAGATCCTCATTCCTATGCCGTGCCCAGTGAGGCCATAGTGACTCATCTTGACCTCAAGCTAAATGTAAATTTTAACACGAAAAACATTGAAGGAGAGGCAGATGTTTTTTTTAAGCAAGAAGCTCCCGCTCAAAAATTGATACTTGATATAAAAGGTCTGAATATTCATTCTGTAACATATGCAAATGGCAACAAGGCTGATTATATAGTGTCACTAAGAAAACGCATCTCTCGTTTTTGCAATATAATTATTTTAATATTTTATTGCACTCTTAATTTTCTGATTTCTGATGGATTTCGAACTAACTTTTAGCTTTTCCATTTCTGAACCAAAAATAATGAG
>JAJRQT010000140.1 GCA_024280115.1 Bacteroidota bacterium
ATGCCTTTGTCCCAAACTTAGTTTTGAAGGCTTCTCTGTCCAATTCTTTTAGTAATTTCATATGCAATATCTTTTCTATAAGATACAAATTAATTACCTGGTTAACAAGCGTTTGAGACTTAAATGGGTAACCCTATTAAAGTTTATTAAATAATTGTTATTGTAATTGTTTATGATTTGATTTTTCAGAACGGAAGTGTATTATAATTATCACAATGACAATTCCCCAAACCACATTCCCCCAATTGTATATTTACAATTCCAGCATCTTATCCAACCTGTTAATTGTTTCAATCATGGAGCGGATTGTATGATAATTTATTTTCCAGTTATGACTCATGTGCGTCCAGATCGGTTCACCCTTCCTGGTGAGCAGTGGCAACCATTCGCCAACTTTATGATTGATCATTTTATCAAAAACAAAACGATGCACATTTTCATATACAGGCCAATATTTTTCCAGGTCAAAAACCAGGCAACCCTGTGTAAGGGCAATGAGCATTTCGGCGTTTTGCCAGAATTCTTTCTCCCGGTCATAAACTCCTCCGGCATGAGAACCTTCCACATATACACCTCCAAAATCCCAGTCGATACCATCCGCCAGCGCATGGTCATATTGCTTTTGTATCACATTCTGATACTTTTTTAGTGGAATATTTAGAATATCCAGGGCCCGCATGAGTAACCATGCAAATTCCACATTGTGTCCATAACTCGTATTATCTTCTGCCTGCCCTTTTGATCCATCATCCGTAAACCGGTCCCATCCCCAAATGATATCAAATTTTATCTGTGGTGCGACCTTCCAATCTGCAAAAAACTGTGGAATACCGGTGCGATATTGAGGATGCAAAATTTTATCGATGATCAATTCGATCATTTCAATAAGCTTGCGTCTATGTAATTCCTTGCCGCTACATTCATAAAGTGATGTAAATGCCTCCATCAGGTGCATATGGATATCCAAAGTTTTACGATCTCCTCCGGCAGCTCCGGGACCTTTCAGTTCCCAATTCCGTTCAAACATTTCGAAGTATCCTCCATAATGCGTGTCAACACAATGCTTCTGAATCAGGTCAAATACTTTTTCAGCATATTCAATTCCCCTTAAATCTCCTGTTGCCAGGGTATATTCGCTTAAACTATAGATTGCAAAACTTTGACCATATAATATTTTTTCATCAATTTTCACATTCCCTTTGCGGTCTGTTAACCAATAAAAACCTCCGTGTACGGAATCCCACATTTTCTCAATCAGAAAATCCACGCCGTTCCTCGCAAAATCTGCACTCTGCTCTGCTTTATATCCATTTCGATAAGCTGAAGAAAAAACATAAATACTCCTTGCCTGGCCAAGCATTGATTTTTCATCCTCTCCGGTATCCAGGCCATCCTTATCAAAATGGGTGATGAATCCTCCATTATTTGTATCCAGTGCTCGGTCAAACCAAAAAGGGAGTAACTCATTGTTGAGGTGATTTTCACATTCTTGTTTGTAATCCTGAATTTGAGATTTTATATCTTTCATAATTGCGGGTTTCAGAGTAAATAATTATTTAATAATAAATTCTATTCATTTCAATAAAGGTTAAAAATGAGCTTGAATTGTGCTATTTAATTTCACCTATTGATTTGAAAGTTACGAACAAAATTCTAATTGAAATACAATATAAAAAAGGAATTGGGCTAGCCGTTTAAAATAAAAAAATCATAAGTTGAATCTGATTAGTATAGGAACCAAGTCAAATTTCCATTGTACATTTATTAACAGCTTTTAATTCCTTTAAAAATAATTTAGATTTAATGAAAAAAGTGATCTTTAAAAACAACTGACTTATGAATATTGACCTTCGTAGAAAAAATGCAATTGTTTGCGGAAGTACCCAGGGTATTGGAAAAGCCATCGCATTGGAGCTGGCCCAACTCGGGGCAAACATCACTTTATTTGCCAGAAATGAAACTTCCCTCAAAAAAGTAATCGGAGAGCTCAATTCATCACTAGGGCAAACGCATAATTATTTAGTGGCAGATTTTTCAAATCCAGATGAGGTAAAAAATGTCATATCAACATATGCAGAATCAATTTCTTCCATTCATATTTTGATAAATAATTCAGGAGGCCCTGCTCCTGGTCTGGCAATCGATGCAGATCCGGACGATTTTTTAATAGCGTTCTCACAGCATATTATTTGTAATCAGCACATCGTTCAGGCAGTTGTTCCACTTATGAAAGAAGAGAAATACGGCAGAATTATCAATGTTATTTCTACTTCCGTCAGAACGCCCATCCCAAATCTTGGTGTTTCAAATACCACGCGCGGCGCCGTCGCCAGTTGGGCCAAAACATTGAGCGTAGAATTAGGGCCTTATGGAATTACTGTAAATAATATTCTCCCCGGATTAACTGATACAGGAAGGCTGGAAAGTCTGATAAAATCCATAGCTGAAGCGCGAGGTATATCCTATGAACAGTTGGTAAAAGAAATGAAAAACAACATTCCGGTCAGGCGTTTTGCAGATCCTTCAGAAACAGCGGCTCTGGCAGGATTTTTGGCTTCTCCTTCCGCAGCTTTTATCAATGGAGAAAGTATCCGTGTGGATGGTGGTGCAACGCCCTCGATTTAAAAGGTATTAGTTCCCGAATATTCCTATGTTATTGAGAGTGATTCTATTCAAGTGACAGAAATAATTGAATTGCTCAAAGATTATAAAACGGATAAATCTGAAGGTAACATTATAGCTATTTGAGTTTCGAATTCATTCTTTTTTATTCTATTCACAACACAAAATTATTGCATAAATGCCATCGATAATATCAAAAAACATGATGGTGGCAAATATTCGTACCTTTTCCCATATTGATCAACACAACTTCTTTATGCTGATTTTATCTTGTGGGGTGGTCAATACGAAGATCTGTCTTTCGACTTTGGATCATCAATAATCTCTCCGCTGTTGAGTTTGCCTTCCATAGCCTCTTTTCTATAATCACGACTCGCATCATAAAATTTTGTACGAATATCTATTTCCGACAGTAGAATACCGGGCTTATTGGCTTCCAATTTATAATCGACAAGACCATTTGGCGTAATAAAATGACATGGCCAGCTATAAGGCTCTGATGAGTTGGTCAGTGACATGAAAAAATTATTGGTGGCAGCTCTCACCTGAGCGCTCTGCGGCATAATCTTCGGATGGATGCAATTTTTATCATGACGTGCATTGTAAAAAGATTGGAATATGACATCAACTCCAATTTGACTGTAGGCGCGATACAATTCCGGGAAACGTACATCATAACAAATCAGCAAGCCACACTGAATCTTACCTATCTCAAAATTCACGAAATGATCCCCAGGGGTATAATGCTTCAGGTCGCCACCTGTACAAAAACGCTTGTCATAACGATCTTGAATACGACCTTCAGGATTGATGACATAAAGGGAATTATGGGGTTTATTTCCTTCGCTCAACTGGTGGGAGCTCCCCAGTAATACCCATAGTTTTAACTCTTTTGCCAATTCACAAATGCCCGTAGTGTGCTCCCTGAGAAGATTCCAATCAAAATCATCAAAACTTTCCAGATCGGCACCACCATATCCGGATAGGGCACATTCCGGGAAATGGACCAATTCGCTACCTTGAACTTTAGCGCTGCGCATTTGTTGCTCTATCCAGTTTGCATTTTTATCAATACTTCCAGAAATGGGAAACTGGCATGCGGCTACAACCAAATTACTTTGCTGGTCTTCATTCAGGAAATCCTGCTTATAATGATTAAAAAGATCATCCTTTGATCCTTTGAACCAATATATTTTTCCTCGAAGTACTCTACGTGAACGAGGGGGGATATTACCGACATTGATGATTGAATGAATACAATCGGCTGGGTGATGATACGTTACATGTGAAGTCTGTTCCCAGTAAATACCGCTCAGCCACTTCCCTTTTTCATCTGTCCGGGTGATTGGGGCATGATCGATAGGCATTTGCATACTGGCCTGGTAGGGTCCAACTTTGTCCATCATGTTTCCTTCTGTTCGCAAATAGTCAACTGCCATACCAATAGGCGTTCGCGCTCCGACACAATTTTCTCCCGCTGGTAAAGCCTCCCATTGAGAGTTTCGCATCACATAAGTGAGACTGGTTTTTGGTCCACCTCCTTCTTTTTTCCATAAATCATATTCACTGAAAGCTGGCGTTTGGGCAATTTCCTGACGCCAGGCTTCGTTGGTAACACCACCCATCCTAAAGCATTGCTGCACACCATAGTATTCCGGCAATCCTTCCTCATGGGTTTTGATCTCAAGTAGAATTTCTATCCCGTCCTCAGTAGGCGTCATATAATAAGTCCAATCCTGCCTGGCCCAGTGTTCAGATTTTTCGATTTCAATTTTATTCGTAAAAGTATTATTACGGTTTTTAAAGGAATCAATCATCCCAGTTACCTTTTCGGAAATAATGTTAGCAGCTCTTTCGGATAACGGCACCTGGCCATAAACTATCGGTTCATGTTCATGAAAACGGTAGCCAATCCGGTTGTTGTTATGTAAATCGTTACTGATGGTGATAAAATTTGGTCTGACCAGTTTGATATGGATCGGTGTCTGAGCGTAAGTTTGGGTAGATAAATTCAGAAACAACGAAATGATCAGGAACAGGTTAATAGAAAGGATGCTACGCATAATGACAAGATTTAAGATCTTAATAAAAAGTACGGTTAACCAACCAATACCAATTTATAGGATTTACAACCCTGCTGCAAGTAAAAACTTAATCTATCACTTTTATACAGTTGTATTATTCTGTTTAACAAACCATTTGATGCTGGTCCGATGATCCTGATAGTTGATCAAAATGAATTTTAGATCTGTTTAGAAAGAAAAGAGTGAATGAGCATAGTACTACCTTCCTTCACTGGTCTTTTGGGATCAGTCGGTATTTCTGGAGGGGGGGGTGGATAAATTCTGAACAAGAAGATAAAGCGAAGACATCTTAGTAAAATTTCAATAAATGACCGTGATCAAAATTCTTCCTTGAGTTATGAGCGTTGGCAAGTCAAAACAGCGGGGGTGTGTAGGCCATGCGCGCGGAAGCATTGTTTTGACAAGATTTTTCTTTGTTTCGTTTCTTTTCATCGAATGGAAAAGAAATGAAAATCCATAAACTAGCTTACTTAAAAACACACGTAGAATACATTAGCCTTGAAAACTCATGCATACTACGGTTGTGATTTATATTAAAATTTAATCCCAAGGTTTTAGGGTTGATCCATCTTTTGGCCAACATAAAGAGAAACCTATTCCGGATTCATTTTGTGTATAATCCCGATTGTTCTGAGGAAAAAAGATCCCTACTTCAATTTGACTTTTTTTGTTTTTATAATAGGCTCTTTTCCATCTGTCTCTATTCCGCAAGTTCCAAACCCAAGTATCGCGTATAATGGGCAACATTTACGCATAGACGTAATAAAAAGCATTACTGCTCCAAAAATGAAATAATTGCTCCATTCTCCATCAACAATTTTCAAATAGTATAACACAACAAATATCAACGCCAAAGATAATCTAACTATTCGATCTATTTTGCCTACATTATGTACCATATCAAAATTTTTATTCAAAGATAATGTGTGAATTTGACCAAAATTGGTGACCTAACTCACTATTTTAAATTTCGCGCAAAGATAAGCAAAATAATAAGTCCAATCCCCCTGTGATGTAATACTTTATTTTACGAAATTGAATTTATGTTATTCATCAGATGAAAATGTTGCTCTTCATTATCGGCCTTACATTTCTTTTCTCATATCAAGACGAGTATGCCGGATTGCGAGATCAAATGGTGGAAACACAGATCGAAGCCAGGGGGGTGAAAAATAAAAATGTTCTGGAAGCTATGAAAAAGGTGCCCCGCCATTTGTTTGTTCCGGTTCAAAGTCAATCAGCTGCGTACCAGGACAGACCTTTGTCAATCGGGCAGGGTCAGACCATCTCTCAACCGTATATCGTTGCATATATGACTGAAGCGATCAATCCCGAACCTGAAGATGTAGTGCTGGAAATCGGGACTGGAAGCGGATATCAGGCAGCAATTTTGGCAGAAATTGTTAAAAAGGTTTATACACTGGAAATTATCCCTGAATTGGGAATTACTGCAAAAGAGCGATTAAAAATATTGGGCTATAAAAATATTGAAGCAAAGGTTTCTGATGGATATTACGGTTGGCGTGAGTTTGGCCCTTTTGACGCCATCATTGTGACAGCTGCTGCTGAACAAATTCCCGAACCTTTGATCAAACAATTAAATGAAGGAGGCCGCATGATTATACCAATCGGACCAGCATTCGATATTCAAAAGCTGGTTTTGGTCACTGTGAAAAACGGCGAGCCAAAAATCAAAAAATTGTTTCCGGTGCGATTTGTACCATTCACACGGGATTAATAATGTAGAACCCAACTATGCGGAAAATAAGATATTGATCACTCGGTCGGAACCGAGCGATATTGAATCCTTTGGATGATTTTACCAGTCGCTCGCGTGTCGCGAGTGACGAATAAGAATTAAAAAAAATGGATTGATGATGCTTGAAATCTATTCATTCAAAAGTGCCATCACTTTCTCCCAAACTTCCTCATTGACCGGGATTCCCTCTTTTAGATTTCTCAGCCTTGTTCGCATTGTACGCTCGCCTGGATAATAGGTTTGTTCACCGGGACTCAAAGGTTCTACATCATGGGTGTAGTCAATTATTTCGTTTAGTAATTGATCCTGTAAATTACCATCACCATAAATCTTAGGATAAATACAGATGTAAACTTGTGATATGCCATATTCAAATGGGCGCTGTCCAATTTTATACGTTGAGTCACCGGCAGCAAGCAGCGTTGTCAACATATCCAGGATCATGGATAAGGCGGATCCTTTCCAATAACCTATTGGTAAGCCGCGTTCCGTTTTAGTGATTTTTTCGGGATCATTAGACAATTCATCATTTTCGTCCCAACCTCCGGGATAAGGTAAAAGCTTTTTTCTTAATTTATAATCGTTGATTTTTCCAAAGGCAAACTGTGAAATGGCCATGTCCAGTACCACATGACCTTCCTTTCTCGGAATAGAGACAATAAATGGATTATTGCCTATCCTGCTTTGCTTACCTCCCCAGGCCGGCATATTTGGTTGTGTATTGGTAAAAAGAATAGAGATACACCCTGCATCTGCAGCCTGCCATCCATAAGTACCACCGCGCATCCAATGGTTTGTATTTCGCAATGCTACTAAACCCATCCCATGGTGCTTTGCCAGTTCAATAGCACGATTTGTACATTTGCTAGCATTGATGATTCCAGGACCGAGTTTACCATCCCATCGTTCGATGCTTCCAAAAGCTCCTATCTTCTCTGCCTCCGCATCAATTTTTACAGATCCATTTTCAACATATTCAATAAAAAGTGGAACACGGTTGATCCCATGAGAGTTGACTCCATCCAATGTATTTTTAGTATATACCTCTGCAATGAATCTTGCTTTTTCTTCAGTGAAATTGTGTTTGCTAAAGAGGCTGTACAGCACCGCCTGCATTTTATCGAATGAAATTTTCATAATTCCTGCTTTTGCCATGAAAGTATGAAAAAATAGGGCTGATTAAAACTTTTAAAAATCGTAGATGGAAATTAAATATTTAAGTGAAAGGATCAGTTTTTCCAGATCAGGGTTTCATCAGTGCTGTTTTCGTCAAAATTTTCTCCGTTGCACATTATGTTTCCTATTAGCCCTCCCAAACTACAGATTAAATTACACTCTTCGTCATATACGCCTGAAGTTCCATCTGCAATGCAATTTCCTGGATTGAAAACGAATACCAACTGACCTTGAAATTGATACCGGTAAACGGTTGCTCCGGAATCGCATGAAATACTACTTTCATCAAACTCTTCTATTTTTTGTTGAATGCAACCGGGGACATCTACTTGCAGATCATCTTTCTGACAACCAAAATATGAAATTGTAAAAGCTATTAATACGATGTTAAATATTTTCATAAATCGAATTTTAAAATATTTACTGCACTTCCACAGGACACATTATTAATTTATTTGGTTGCAGATCTGAAAATTAATTGTTTCTCCACCAAATCTGTGAAAGTAAAATTCCATTATAAAAAATTGAATGACTACTTTTATGTAAATAACTTTTTCACAAAATTTATTTTGAAAAAGTGAAATAGTCGGTCTCCTTAGCTCAGTTGAGGGACGAACGTTAAGAAATGATCCTGCCTTGCGCTCAGAAACTTAGTGAAGGAGGGGAATCATTTTAGTGAGGAGCCAGCCTGCAGGGCGTGCACCAACTGAGCTTATTGAGAGAATTTAAATATATGTAGTAAGCCTCCTTAGCTCAGTTGGTAGAGCAACGCTTTCGTAAAGCGTGGGTCGCAGGTTCAAGTCCTGTAGGAGGCTCTCAAATATTTTTTAATTTGTGTCTCTAAGAAAACAACTTATAATTAAATATGTTTCTGATTATTCTGATTAATTTATTCTTATTATTCCCTGATACAGATGTATTTAGTCCATGGGATCAACACACTATCGACGCATCTTCAAATGGTGCTGATGGTGTAAAGCTTGCCGATATAAATAATGATGGATTACAGGATATTGTTACGGGATGGGAAGAGGGCGGAATCACAAAATTGTACTTGCATCCGGGGAATGAAAATGTAAAAGAGGAGTGGCCGAATGTAATAGTGGGAAAGACCCCAAATGTAGAAGATGCCGTTTTTGCTGATATGAACAATGATGGCGGGTTCGAAATTGTCAGTTGTACGGAAGGGAAATCAAAAAAAATATTTATTCACTACTCCGAACATCATGAATTTTTAAATGCGGAAGAATGGTCTCAAAAAGTTTTACCGGCATCTGATGGAAAGATGATGTGGATGTATGCGGAACCCTGTCAATTGGATGGTAAATATGGAATGGATTTAATAGCTGCAGGAAAAGGAGAAAACGCCCAGCTCGGATGGTTTGAGTCTCCTCCAATTAGTAATGATTTTAATAGCTGGAAATGGCACCCTATCACTTCCATGGGTTGGGTTATGTCTATAATTCTGAGAGATATGGATAATGATGGAGATATGGATATTATTGTTACCGACAGAAGAGCAAAATTACAAGGTTGCCGGTGGCTGGAAAATCCGGGGGTAGGAGAAATACAAAAAGATCTTTGGATAAATCATAGTATTGGAGCAGATAATCTTGAAGTGATGTTTATGACAATAGCAGACATCGATATGGATGGAAAAGAAGAAGTAGTGCTTTCGGAAAGGACAGGTCAAAGTATAAGGATTTATAAAAGACAAAATAATTTGGGAACGAGATGGTCGGAAAAAATAATTAAAATTCCTATAAGCACAGGAAGTGCCAAGTCTGTTGAAGTAGGAGATGTAAATGGTGATGAAGTGCCGGATTTAGTGCTTAGCACCAATACCAATGGAGCTGAAAAAACCGGCCTGACATGGATTGATGGTAAGGATCTGGAAAAACAAGATAAGATAGCTTTTCATCCAATTTCCGGTATGCACAATGCAAAATATGATAAGGTAGAATTAATCGACCTGGATCGCGATGGAGACCTGGATGTGTTGATTTGCGAAGAAAACTACGGACCTAATAGTGAAGGTCTTGGAGTAATTTGGTATGAAAATCCTTTTCAGTAAGCCCTTGTCTTAATAAAATAGTAGTTGACTCTTTTTATGCACCAAAGCTAATCTATGCAAAGTTTGATTTACGATATAATTGACCAATCAGATTTATTTACCGGATTATAGTTTTTAATTAGAAACCAATTTTTTTTAATACCAATCTGATATACATTTACAATTACTATATCACCTTACCTTTAATATTATGAAAAACAAACACTATTCAATCTCACAAAATCTTTTATTCATTATCCTGCTTTTATTCCCTGCCTTGACCTCAATGGCTCAGGAAGAAGAAACCCTGGGTTTCAAGCCATTATTTAATGGTAAAGATCTATCCGGATGGGTCGATGTAAATACCTCTGAGGAAACATGGAAAGTTCGTGATAAGATGATTGTTTGCACCGGCAACCCGATTGGTGTGATGAGAACAGACAGGCAATATGAAAATTTTGTTATGGAGATCGAATGGAGACATATGGAAGCCGGCGGAAATTCAGGAGTCTTTATATGGAGCGAAGGCACCCCTTTTGAAGGCAAGAGGCTCACAAAAGCTATAGAAGTGCAAATGCTGGAGCTCGATTGGGCTGTACAACACAAAAGAACAGATGACTATGTACATGGAGAACTTTTCCCCACCATGGATTTAACTGCCATTCCTGATAATCCAAGGGGCTCCCGAAGTAGCTCTATTGAAAAAAGATGTAAAGGAAAAGGTGAATGGAATAAATATATCATCGTTGCTGTAGATGGAACAGTGAAGCTTTCTGTCAACGGTAAATTTGTAAACGGACTAAGAGAATCCGGGAGGAAAAAAGGATATATATGCCTTGAAGCTGAAGGTTCGGAAATTCATTTTCGTAACATCAGGATTTTGGAACTTCCCCAGGGAATTACAACTGCTGAGCAAATAGCACCACTTGTGGATTAAAGTTGATCCATTTCCTTTTACTAAATAATTTATATCTACTCTGAAGAATCACTGTTTTTAATCTTTATTTCCTGGAATATGGTGAACAGAAACCTGTTAGTTTTTATTTTTTTGGTTTTCGCCAACACTCTTTTTGGACAGGATTTTAAGGTTGTAGGATATTTTCCTTATTACCGTTTTGAGGTTGTTGACAAAATTGACTTCACCAAAATCACCCATCTTAATCTCGCATTTGTCAACCCGGATATCGATGGGAATTTGAGCATTGGGGAAATGGATATCAACCCAATTATCAACCAGGTTCAATCAGAGAATCCGGATCTAAAAGTATTTATTTCTTTAGCTGGAGGCGGTGTTACGGAAGAATGGCGAAAAGCTTATGATAAATGGTTAAAACCAGAAAATCGATCTGAATTTGTACATCTGCTGGTAGATTATATGCAACTTCATAAACTTGATGGCATTGATGTAGATTTAGAATGGGACATGGTAAATGAAAATTATAGCCCTTTTGTTATTGAGCTAAGAGATTCGCTGAAATTTCATGGGAAAGAAATAACTGCAGCTTTTCCCGGTACTCACCGATATAGCGACCTAAGTGAGGAAGCGCTCAATGCTTTTGACGTTATAAATTTAATGGCATATGATAAAACCGGACCCTGGAGACCAAACGATCCAGGTCCACACTCTCCTGAATCATTTGCAATCGAGAGCATTGATTACTGGAGAAACCAGGGAGTTGGTGATGAAAAAATTACGCTTGGGGTTCCATTTTATGGGTGGGATTTTACAGATCAAAACAATGTAAAAGGTTTTACATTTGGGTCAATGGTCTCAGAAGATGAAAACTTTGCCTACAAAGACCGGGTTGGAGAAAGATATTATAATGGTATTCCCACAATCCAATCTAAAACATATTATGCCCTGAATCAGATAGCTGGGGTCATGATTTGGGAAATTGGCCAGGATGCTTTTGGAACAAGCAGTGAATTTTCATTGCTTTCAGCAATTGATTATGTGGTGAAAACCAATTCACTCCCCATAACTGGTATTGATGATAATTTAATAGCCGATATCACTGTTTTTCCAAATCCTTTTCACAATGAAATCACGATTTCAGCCCATCGAGAAATTGAAGCTTTTAAAATCAGGATAACTGATTTGCAGGGCAGGGAGCTAAAAAATCAGGAATTACATCTTTCAAATAGTGAAAAATCCATTGATTTATCCGGGATACAGAATGGTATTTATGTGATGCAATTAGAATACGGCGGAAAGTTTAAAATCGAAAAATTGTTGAAAAACTAATCTCCAAATTTAATTTTTCGGCTTTTTCAGAGCATTAAATATTTAATCTCCAATTCGTACCAGATCCTTCTGTATAGATAAAAAAGATTTTATTTTTACCAGCCCGGTAAAAAAATAATTTTTTGGGGTTACCATTTTATAAAATCTTCATAAAAGACAATTGGAGTATTTTGAGGATATAATGCGAAACTTTTTTAGCTGGTCATACCCTTAATGAATTTTTATAATTCCCAATTCGATTATTCAATTAAGCATACTAATGAATATTTGAAAATGAATTTATCGGGCAAAAAAATATAAAAAAGATGTCAAAAACTAGCGATCTAACTACAAACAAAAACCTGCACTTTGTTTCATTAAAAATAATTGGTGATCCATGTAAAAATGAGTCGGCAATTGAGCTGTTTGAAAAAAGAGAAATACGCGATGAATTAATAAAAACGCTTATTTATTGTATTGAAAATCATGAATTGAATCTATACGGATTTGTCCTCCTTCCCAATCAATTCCATTTAATTGTAAAAGCTAAAAGAGGTGTACTAACTACAAAAATCAATAAATTTAAAAAACTCAGTGCCAATGAGATATTCATTACGATCAGTAAAAAACTAAGCGCAAAGGTTGACATAAAAAATCGAGAAAATATAGAAATAAGAAGAATCTTTAATAATTATTTAAACCAAGATCATTCATGCCTCTGGCAAGAAAAAGACCATTTTATAGAGCTGCAAATAAAAAATGATAAAAAGATATTAAACCCGATTTCCAGTGATGAACTTTTATCTCATCTCAAAGATCATAAAAGAAACTACATGCAGCTTGGCGCCAATGCATTCACAAATCTGATGATGGAAACAATGTCCTTTTAAGGTGTTTTTTTAACCACAGTGTTGACTCTAATCTATTTGAATTTATCAATAAAGTGCTTACCTATGCCATGAATTTGCATAGGAGACAAACACAATCAAATATTATGAGTGAAATAAGCTGGAAAACCGTCAAAGAATACGAAGACATCACTTACAAAAAATCAGGCGGCGTCGCAAGGATAGCATTTAACAGACCTGAAGTCCGAAATGCTTTCAGACCCAAAACTGTGAGTGAATTGTTTGATGCCTTGCTGGATGCAAGAGAGGATACAAATATTGGTGTCGTTTTGCTATCTGCAGAGGGCCCTTCTCCAAAAGATGGAGTTTATTCCTTTTGCAGTGGTGGAGATCAAAGGTCGAGAGGTCACCAGGGATATGTAGATGATGATGGAATGCCGAGGTTGAATATTCTTGAGGTGCAACGGTTGATCCGCTTTATGCCAAAAGTTGTAATTGCCGTAGTGCCCGGCTGGGCTGTTGGTGGTGGTCATAGTTTACATACAATTTGTGATCTAACGCTGGCCAGCGAAGAGCATGCGATATTCAAACAAACAGATGCCGATGTTACCAGTTTTGATGGGGGCTATGGATCTGCCTATTTAGCCAAGATGGTCGGTCAGAAAAAAGCGCGTGAGATTTTCTTTCTCGGGAGAAACTACTCCGCACAAGAGGCCTGCGATATGGGTATGGTAAACGCGGTAATTCCACATGAAAAGCTCGAAGATACCGCATATGAATGGGCTCAGGAAATATTAGCGAAATCTCCGACATCTATAAAAATGCTGAAGTTTGCCTTCAACCTGACAGATGACGGCATGGTTGGCCAACAGGTATTTGCAGGTGAGGCCACCCGTTTGGCATACATGACTGACGAAGCTAAAGAAGGAAGGAATGCTTTTTTAGAAAAGCGCAAGCCAGATTTTAAAGATATTAAATGGATACCGTAGAATTGAACTTTAAAAACTAAAATCAGACATATCCCCAATAATCTAATTTATTATAAATTTCGAGACATATCCAGGCGTCTGTTGCCGCATACTTTACTTGAGGACTGGTCAATATTGGATTTTCCCAATTGGAGACTTGTTGATTTTTTGATATTCTGTTATTTAGCAAGAGTGCAGAAAGATTCCTGGCACCAATATTTTCAATCCCAAGAGAAGGGGCAATTTTATTTAAGTCGATGAATCCTCCGGGTTTAAATCTCCTTTTTTTATTTAAGGCTATGATATCATCGTCCAGGGCGATTCCTACTTTTCTTATTTTATCATTTAGCAGGAATTTCTTCAATGAATTAGTAATCCCCACATGATGAATCCTCAACAAATACACTTTATCAGGTATTGCAATTTGAACCAAAGCGACATGATTGAATTGCCCTTTCCTGAAAGTTGGCTTAGATTCTGTATCAAAACCAACTAGGTCATATTTTTCTATTTCGAATATAGCCTTGTCGATCTGCCTTTCATCAGCAGCGATTACAATCTTTCCCTCATATTTAAACAAGGGTAACTCATTGATTTCTATTTTAGTAATTCTTTTTTCAAACATTAATCTAACTCACTATTAGGCTTACTTTTTAATTTGGCAATTTTGATCTTGGCATATGCAAAAAATATCGTCATAAACGGACTGATAATATTGAAGAAGCAATATGGTAAATAGGAAAAGGTGGCCACTCCTAGCACGTTAGATTGTGCTGCTCCACAAGTATTCCATGGTATAAGTACCGATGTAACTGTTCCGGAATCTTCAAGCGTTCTGGAAAGATTTTCTGGCGCCAGGCCCCTTTCACGATAAATTTTTTCAAACATCTTTCCTGGTATTACAATAGCCAGGTATTGATCTGAGGCAGTAATATTGAAAAACACACAGGTTGCGGCGGTGGAGGCAACTAGAGAACCGGTGGAATTTGCCATGCTGATAATTACTTCAGTAATTCGTTTTAGCATTCCACTTGCATCCATTATCCCACCAAAAACCATAGCGCTTAATATAAGCCAAATAGTACCTAGCATACCTACCATTCCGCTTGTGGTAAGCAACTCATCTACAATTTCATTTCCAGTAACTATACTGACTTCAGTATATAATGCTTTCATTCCACCAATGTACGTTGACTTCCAGACATCATTGGAAACGCCAGAAATTTCATGAAAAATATGAGGCTGGAATATTACAGCCCACAGTATCCCCAAAACACTACCTGTAAGTAGCGCAGGCATTGCCGGTACTTTTCTCACAATCATTACTATTACCACCACAGGAACAGTAAACAACCATGGGTTGATGTTGAATGAGGATGATAATGCATTCAAAATTGGATCAATATTATGAATTTCTCCTTCTGAACTATAGTTGAATCCAATCGCTAAAAATATGATCAGGGTGATGATGAGTGTTGGCGTGGTGGTAAGAGCCATGTACTTGATATGGGTAATAAGATCGGTGCCAGCCATAGCAGGAGCCAGGTTTGTAGTGTCAGAAAGTGGTGACATTTTATCTCCAAAATATGCCCCGGATATAATTGCCCCGGCAATAATTCCTTCACTTACTCCCATTGCCTTGCCAATACCAATAAGCGCAAGACCTACGGTGGCAATTGTTGTCCAGGAACTGCCAGTGGCCATTGAAACAAGTGCACTGACTATACAGGCAGCAACTAATAATATCGTAGGATTTAATATTTTAAGCCCATAATATATCATTGCTGGTACTATACCACTGATCATCCATGCGCCTGCCAAAGAACCTATCAATAACAATATCAGGATAGATGACATGGCTGAATTGATGCTGTGTAGAATTCCGGATTGTAGTGTGAGCCAGCTAACTCCCTTTCTCATGGAAAGGATAGCAGCCAGGGCGCCCGAAAGAATCAGCACAATTTGATTGGAACCATCAAGTGCACCATCACCAAAAATGGTAACATTAATACTGAGCAGAACAATGAGAAAGGTTATAGGTATCAAAGCCTCAGCCAGAGTGGGTTTTCTCGTGTTTTCTGCCATCTACAAATTCAGTGATTGAAAATAAAATGCCTAAGTTAAGAAAAATGTGCTAAGATTAGTGTTAAAGGGATCTTCTAATAATTTCGGAGTTTAGTTATAATTGATGAATCCCTGGACATTTTCCATTTTATACATCATTTCATCAATAGAGGTCATTCTTGATATCAATAATCAATCATTCAATTTATTGCGAAGCGATAGGTTTACTTTGGATCATTTAAAACGATATTAGACACAATGCTGAACAAAATATTCTTTAATTTTGTTAGACCTTTAATGAAAGACTATTTCATATTAAAAATGAGTGAATGATTTCACCGGATAAATTTGAGGAAATAAAGGAACTATTCAGGCAATACCTTGAAGAAACGGAATTGCGAAAGACACCAGAGCGATTTGCCATTTTGGAGGAGATTTATTCAAATGACGGTCACTTTGATGTGGAGTCTCTCTATATCAATATGAAGAACAAAAACTACCGTGTTAGTCGTGCGACTGTTTACAATACACTTGATCTATTGCTGGAATGTGAATTGGTAAAAAAGCATCAGTTTGGTAAGAACCTTTCACTATATGAAAAATCTCACGGCTTTCGTCAGCATGATCATGTAATCTGTTCAGACACTGATCAAATTTTTGAATTCTGCGATCCGAGGGTTATGGAAATTCAGAAACTTGTAGAAGACACGTTCGACTTTACAGTTACCAGTCATTCCCTTTATTTCTATGGTCATTTAAATAATCCACTGAAAAAGACAGACTAATCCTCCGATAAGCCTATGTGATATGTGTCACTTAGTCGTATCGAAGACCAAATATTAGTTTAGACTTAAAGTTTATCACAAAATAATCTACTGAAAATTAATTTATACGTAAGTATTTTTGTAATTAAATTTTAAAACCTGTAAAATTGCGGTTCGATTATAGTAATAACCAAAACGTGAACTTTAGATTGAATCCTGTAAACCAAAAGTTTTCTGCATCAAAAAGATGTGCCTGCTGGTACTGGTGTTGTCGTATGGAAATTTCCAGGAAAGGTTTATTGGGTTTAGTCCAAAATTGTTTATGATATAATAAAATAAGATATAACTCAAGGCCTTTCTCAAGATACAGAGAAAGGCTTTTTTTATATTAAAAAATCAAAATAACCATGCTTAGTTTTAGAAATGTATTAGAAGATTTAAATAATCCGGTCGTTGAACAAGACATCATCGACCTTGCGGATAAGATTTCGCTATTTAATAATCTGCAGATTGACGAAGAGAAATTCAGGAGTCTCCGGCTTGCAAGAGGTGTTTACGGCCAGCGCCAACCCGGAGTGCAAATGATTAGGATTAAAATCCCGTATGGGAAAATGACTTTTCGACAGTTGAGAAGGATTGCTGATCTTTCTGATGAATATGCAAGCAGCAAGCTCCATGCGACCACCAGGCAGGATATTCAGATCCACTATGTGAACCTGGACCGCACACCTGAACTTTGGGCAAAACTAGAGCAAGACAATATCACTTTAAGAGAGGCCTGCGGAAATACAGTAAGAAATATCACTGCTTCAGACAAGGCGGGGATTGATCCAAATGAACCATTTGACGTAAGTCCGTATGCGCACGCTATGTTTGAATATTTGCTTCGAAATCCTGTTTGTCAGGAGATGGGAAGAAAATTCAAAATAGCATTTTCCTCCAGTGAAGAGGATTCAGCTTTCATTTTTATCCATGATATTGGAGTGATACCGAAGGTGAAATTTGAAAATGGAAAAGAGATCAGGGGATTTAAAGTATATATTGGCGGAGGTCTCGGGGCACAGCCATTCCTTGCTCAACTCGCCTATGAGTTTCTGGAAGAAAATCAACTAATTCCATTTACCGAAGGTTTGCTAAGAGTTTTTGATAGATATGGAGAACGAGCTAGAAGGCAAAAAGCGAGATTAAAGTATTTACTCAATGATCTGGGCCTTGAAGAACTTTTAAAACTTGTTGATAAAGAGCAAAAGGCGCTAAATGTAAAATCGTTTAGTGTTGATTATACTTCACCCAATGAGCAACCCAAGTTTCCGGATGTTGCTGATTATTCTAACGTAAAGATTGATGATGCTGAGAAGTTTGAAAAGTGGCGTCGGACAAATGTTTTCGAACAAAAGCAACTAGGTTTCCATGGTGTTTATGTGAAATTATTGCTGGGTGATATGTCCTCAGACCTTGCCCGGACTTTTGCTGATATTGCAGAGAAATATGCTGCCGATGATATTCGGATTACAGTAAACCAAGGCTACCTGTTAAAATATGTAACTGAAAATGCCTTAATACCTATGTTCTATGAGCTGAACAAAGTTGGCCTGGCAGAACCGGGTTTTGACTCTCCCGCAGACATCACTGCCTGTCCCGGAACAGATACTTGTAATCTTGGAATCTCCAGCAGCACCGGACTGGCTAAAGCTCTGGAAAATGTAATTATAAATGAATATCCTGATTTGATCCATAACAATGATCTGAAAATAAAAATCAGCGGTTGCCCGAATTCTTGTGGTCAGCACAGCCTGGCTGGAATAGGATTTCATGGAAGTTCCATAAAAAATGGACTCAATGTTTTACCCGCTGTTCAAGTAATGCTCGGCGGAGGTGTCAATTCAGACGGAGAAGGTGAAATTGTAGAACGGGTCATCAAATTGCCAAGCAAGAGAAGCCCGGAGATTTTGCGATTATTATTGGATGACTATGAAGATCATGGACAAGAAGGGGAATATTATAAAGACTATTTCCGACGCCAGGGTAAACCGTATTTCTACAATTTACTGAAGCCTTTAAATAATCTCGACACAGTACAGGAAACAGATTACATCGATTGGGATCAGGAAAATAATTTTTTAGTGCAAACTGCAGTTGGAGAGTGTGCCGGTGTCATCATAGATCTGGTATCAACACTGTTGTTTGATTCTGATGAAAAATTGAAATGGGCCAGGGAGGCTTTAGAAAACAATCAATTTTCAGATGCTATTTACCACAGTTATAATGTATTTATAAACAGTGCTAAGGCCATGCTGCTTGGAGAGGATGTAAAAAATAATTCTCAAATGAGTGTGATCACCGACTTTGAAAGAATATTTGTTGAAACGGGAATATTTGAGTTTGCAGAAGGTTCGTTTAAAACGCATGTTTTGCAAATCAATAGGCATGAACCAACGGACACTTTTGCAGCGAAGTATTTGGCTAGTGCTGCGAATTTTCTCGAGAAAATAAATTCCTTTAGATCAAGCCAGGTAGTGAAAGCCGTTTAGTATGAAAAGCAAATATCAAATACCGAAACTTACACTTGTCGGAGCCGGGCCAGGAGATCCTGATATGATCACCGTAAAGGGAATAAAAGCTCTGGCAGAAGCCGATGTTGTTTTGTATGATGCGCTGGTCAATGAGGAATTGTTGAATTATGCACCAGAGAGAACCTTAAAAATATTTGTTGGTAAAAGGGCGGGTATGCACAGTTTCCAGCAAAAAGAGATCAACAGATTGATAGTAAAATATGGAATTAGCAGAGGAAATGTGGTGCGCTTAAAAGGTGGAGATCCATTTGTTTTTGGAAGAGGATTGGAAGAAGTGGAGTATGCCACATCTTATGGAATTGAGGTGAAAGTCATACCCGGGATCAGCAGCGCTTTGTCCGTTCCTGCAATGCAAAATATCCCGCTTACACATAGAGGCATTTCAGAAAGTTTCTGGGTGGTTACAGGAACAACAAAGGCAGGAGTGTTGTCCAAAGATCTTCATCTCGCAGCTCAATCAAGCGCCACCGTTGTGATTTTGATGGGGATGAAAAAGCTGGATGAAATTGTTGAAATTTTTACAACATTGAATAGAAAAAACACACCAGTCGCCATCGTGCAAAACGGGTCCCTACCGGATGAAAAAATAGGGTTGGGCACTATTTCTAATATTGTTGAAATAGTCAGTGATAACGCACTTTCTTCCCCGGCAATCATTATAGTTGGGGAAATTGTAAGGTATGTGAAAAAGAATGAATATTCAGAGCTTGTAAGAGAGTATGCTAATTTTAACAGTTTGTAAATATCATGGGGAATAATAAATTATATCCGATTTTTCTGAAACTTGAAAACCTCCATACATTATTGGTAGGAGCCGGTAATGTTGGTTTAGAAAAATTAAATGCTTTTTTGAAAAATAGTCCAAACGCAAGAGTAACCATAGTAGCAGATGATGTGTGTGAAGAAGTCAACAGGATTGTTGAGAAAAATCCGGAAATCAGATTGTTGAAAAGAAAATTTTTTATAAGTGACCTTGAAGGCATCGATCTCTTGATGCTTGCCACCAACGACCGGTCCTTGCACAAACGCACCAAAATTGAAGCCAGAAAAAGAAGGATTTTAACCAATGTGGCTGACACGCCTGATCTTTGCGATTTTTACCTTGGATCAGTTGTGCAGAAGGGCGATTTGAAAATTGGCATTAGTACCAATGGAAAATCTCCTACTTTTGCAAAACGGTTCAGGGAATATATGGAAGATGCACTTCCTGACAGTCTCCAGGAATTGATTGATAATTTAAATACTTACAGAAACAGTTTGAAAGGTGATATTCAAAATAAAATTAGAATATTGAATAATATGACCTCATCTTTCATCACAAAAAGTTAATAAAAGCTTATGTTAGCAGCGGTAAAAAATAAGAGTTCATATAATCCATTGAGTGTATCTTTGAAAAAGCCAGATCTTAAAATTCTGAATGAGAAATATATAAAACTTTCTCCGGAAGAACGCATCAAGGAGATTTATAATGATTTTGATGATATCCTTTTATCCTCATCATTTGGAACCACTGCGGTCTTCCAATTGTATCTTTTTTATAAGGCCGGGATAAAGCAACCGGTCCATTTTATTGATACGTCATATCATTTTCAGGAAACGCTGGATTATAAAGAAAAACTTACTAAATTGTTCGCGCTTGAGGTAATAGATATTATTCCCGACAAAGAGCAGAACAATTTTTCAAAGTTAGGCGAATTATGGCGCTACGATCCTGACAAGTGCTGCCAAATCAATAAAATTGAACCATTTGAAAAAATCAGGGATCAGCATGAGGTTTGGGTATCTGGATTAATGAACTGGCAAAGTAGCCACAGAGAGCGACTTGAAATTTTTGAGGAAAAGAAGGGAGTAATCAAGTTTTACCCGATACTGGATGTGACAGAAGCAGAAGCATTGCAATGTATCGAAGAAAACAATTTGCCGATACATCCACTAAAACCTTTGGGGTATGAATCAATAGGATGTAAACATTGTACATTAAAAGGAAAGAAAAGAAAAGGCAGATGGGCACAAACTGTAAAAACAGAATGTGGTCTCCATCTCTAAAGATAAAAGGTGACAAGTAAAAGGGTCAATTTCTCGAATAGTTTCAGAAATCAGATTTAATTAGTTAGAGGTAAGATAAATCCAGATCCTTTACTTGTTAACCTTTTTTTTATTTTTACTATTATACATTTCCGTAGGAAAACCTATAAATGACCGATGATAGCCTGGTCGAAGAAAAACACTTTAAGCAAAGAAACCATTATGTTGGAATTGATGCTTTTTTCATTAGCACTCTTTGAATGTTGATTTGGATTATTTTAATATTTTTTAACTATTACCTAACTGTATTCGCTTTTCTATATTAATAAAAAGAGAAATTTAATAAATTCGCTGATTGACAAAGAATGAATTTTTTATTGCAAAGGGCAGAGCTACAATTTTTTGTCCTGACCTTAAAATAATGATGAGATGGAAGGATTGGTTAAGGAACTAAATGAGCGCATGCGAGGGCTTTCAGCGCGCGAAATATTAAGCTTTTTTATTGAAGATTTTGATGGGAAAATAGCGTTTGGGAGCAGCCTTGGAGCAGAGGATCAGGTACTAACCGCTATGATTTCCGGTATTGACAAATCAACTAAAATATTTACCCTGGATACGGGAAGGGTTTTCCCTGAAACATATCAAACTCTTCATGAAACCAATAGGAAATATGGGATAAACATTGAAGTTTATTTCCCCAATTCGGAAAAAGTCGAACGAATGGTTAATGAGAAAGGTATCAACCTTTTTTACGGAAGTATAGAAAACAGAAAATTATGCTGTAATATACGGAAAATTGACCCTTTAAAGAGAGCCATGATGGATGCAGATGTTTGGGTTACAGGGCTTAGAAAGGTACAATCCATAACACGGGTATTTACCGAAGTGGTAGAATATGATTACCTCAACGGAAAAATAAAGATTAATCCATTGCTCGAATGGACAGAAGAGGATATTTGGAGTTACATTAGGAATAATGATGTGCCTTACAACAAATTACACGACAGAGGCTTTCCAAGTATAGGATGTGAGCCTTGTACAAGGGCGATCAAAGATGGCGAAGACATCAGGGCAGGCCGGTGGTGGTGGGAAACTCCTGAGCAAAAGGAGTGCGGGTTGCATAGGCGGAATGGGCAATTAAAACAACACATCTGATATTCCTGTTTTTTCACAGTGAATAGAAAATAATATGAACTGCAAATTAAGAATTTACACCTCTCTGAGACCTAATAGGTTAGCCCTTACCCTTACTGGGTATAGTTTGCAACTATACCCTAATATAAAATCTAATCCCACGATTTTTTTTCGTATTGCCTTTTCTGGTTCCTGATGAATAATGATTATTTGGTGTAGAAAAATTCTACACCCAGATGGGAGTAAAATCTAAAATGCACTCTTCTCTATTATTGTATTACATCATTATTGCATTATATCATTAATCCATTATTCATTAAATTCGTGGTCGAACCATCTAAGTAAAAAATGGTTGAGAGTTATGAAACTTCTATACAAAAAAAAATCATCCACATCGATATGGATGCTTTTTTCGCTTCTATTGAGCAACGCGATAACCCTGAATTAATTGGAAAACCCGTAGCTGTGGGTGGTGCCGGCAAAAGAGGTGTTGTGGCCGCAGCCAGCTATGAGGCACGAAAGTATGGTGTATTCTCGGCTCAACCGTCTTCTATTGCCATAAGAAATTGTCCCGGCTTAATTTTTGTAAAACCAAGATTTGATGTTTATAAAGAAGTTTCAAATCAAATCAGACAGGTGTTTCATGAATATACTGACTTAGTTGAGCCGCTTTCTTTAGATGAAGCCTATCTTGATGTTACGGAAAATAAAAAGGGATTGAAATCAGCAACAATCATCGCGCAGGAAATAAAAGCGAAAATTAAATTGACGACTCAACTCACAGCTTCTGCGGGTGTATCTGTTAATAAATTCCTGGCGAAGGTCGCATCTGACCAGGATAAACCTGACGGCCTGTTTGTGATCACCCCACATCAAGCCGAGGCATTTGTGGATAATTTACCTATTGAAAAATTTTTTGGTATCGGTAAGGTCACAGCCCAAAAAATGCATGATCTTGGAATCAATTTTGGCAGAGAACTTAAAAAGATCTCACAGGAGGAGTTGGTAAACCGGTTTGGAAAAGTTGGCCGGTATTATTTTAATATCGCCAGAGCCATTGACAAGAGGGAGGTGAATCCCAACAGGGTTAGAAAATCACTTGGCGCTGAAAGAACTTTTGAAAATGATCTGAATGAAAAAGAGGAGGTCTTGGATCAAACAGAACGAATAGCTAATATTCTGATCGACAGAATGGACAAGTCTAAAACCAAGGGGAAAACTGTTACCCTGAAGTTGAAATTCAACGACTTTGAGATCATCAACCGGAGCAAAACATTTGGGCACTATATTTTTATGCCGGATGAAATTAGAAAAATATCCAATGATTTGATTTTGAATGAGCTGCCCGTAAAGAAAGGAATCCGCTTAATTGGAGTAACCATCTCTAACCTTGAAGATGTCCGGGATCAATTTCCAAAGCAGCTAACGCTCGATTTTTAGCAAAATGTTTGTTTGAAGAATCATATAAATAAAACAATCTGCTCTGTTATCTTTGCGCCATATTCCGTACGGTTTCTGTATTGATAATATTACATTTTCAGACTTTCATTGCTGATTATCATATTCATTTTTATCGTGGAATTTTTTAAACATTTAAAACAAGATTTTGGCTACCCAATTTGACCCTAACAAAAGAATTTACGGTATATTGTATGCATCAATCACAGCAATTTTCTGGGGATTTCTGGCTATTTTTATCAAAGTCACCTTGAATGAGGTTGCGCCGATAATAGTTGTTTGGTTTCGATTCAGTGTAGCATTTTTATTTTTACTATTTTATTTTTCCGCAAAAGATAGACAAAAACTAACGATCATAAAGAAACCTCCTGTATTGCTGATTCTGGCTGCTTTAAGCTTAACCATCAATTATATTGGGTTTGCCAATGGCATACATCTTACTTCCCCGGGTAACGCCCAGATTTTTATCCAGCTCGGCCCAATTACTTTTGCGATTGTTGGCTTGGTTATTTTCAAGGAGAGAATTTCGCTTAGGCAATTTCTTGGATTTTTAACTGCCGGAGCAGGATTGATCTTTCTTTACAGGGATCAGCTAAAAAATTTACTGGGTAGCGAAGATGTTTATATTTCCGGTGTGCTCTGGTTGATTTTAGCAGCACTGACCTGGACAGGATATGCGTCACTTCAAAAAAAATTAGTCCAAAAATTCCATGCTCAACAACTTAACCTAATCATTTTCGGATTGCCCATGGTAGTGCTACTACCATTTATTGATTTCACGATTTTCGCTCAGTTTAGCCCAGGTCTTTGGGTTTTATTGGTTTTTCTGGGCATCAATACCATCGTAGCTTACGGATGTTTGGCAGAGGCCTTTAAATATTTGGAAGCCAATAAAATCAGTGTGATCATTACTTTAAATCCAATAATTACTTTTACAGTAATGGCCATTTTGGGTTCTATGAATCTGGACTGGATCGATGCTGAAGTCATCACTATTTATGGGGTAATCGGAGGAATATTTGTATTGTTCGGGGCTATTATGGTAGTTATCCCAAAAAAGAAAAATCGCCTCAATCCATGATTAATTATTTCGCAGCTTTATTTTTTGCGGCCAAGAGCATATTTATAGGTTGCCCATTTGACAAGACCAATTGTGCGGAATGCAATGATTATAAATATGGTATAAAGAAAATAGGCCGGCTCCCAAAAGAAGTTGTAGAGTCATCCGGATTGGCACTTTATAGTGATTTATTCATCACTCATCCTGATTCGGGAAATCCACCCAAACTTTGGGGAGTGAAATACCCATTTGATGTGGATAAACCTATAAACGGAGAAATAAATCTACCCCCAAATGTAGAAAATATAGATTGGGAGGACCTGGCGCAGGATGATCAGGAAAACCTATATATTGGAGATTTTGGAAATAATGATAACAATCGCAAAGACCTCTCGATTATTAAGCTCAATCTTTTAGAAAATAAATTTGAATTAATTGAATTCAATTATCCCGATCAAAAAGAATTTCCTCCTAAAAAGAATCGTGAAAAAAATTATAATTGTGAAGCAATGCTTTGGGCAAAAGGCAATCTTTATTTATTTTCAAAGAACAGCGGAAATAAAAATGTAAAGATGTATAAACTGCCCGACACTCCAGGGAATTATGAGGCTGAAATTGTGGATGTTTTACGATTACCTCTGCAGATTACAGGAGCTGATATTAGCCATGATGGTCAATTTGTCGCACTGCTTTCCTATGGAAAAGTATTACTCTACCGGACCGGATACAATAAAGAAGGAACACTAAAACTCACCCCCTTCAATTGCAAACAATTTACCAAATCCGGACAGTCAGAGGCTATTGTTTTTTTGGATGAAGAAAACCTTATTATTACCAACGAGAAAGGAAAAGTTTATTGGATGTATATTAAAAAGGATAAAAGAAAGAAGTCGAAAAGAAATCCTGAGTTGGGAGAATTATTCCCTCAAATGAATGAAAAGAATTTATTAGAGATCCAATAGATCAACAATATTTATATAAACGCTACAAAAATGAAATCGAAATTAATTGCAATTATCACGGTATTACTAATAGTATATTCTTGCGAGGAAAAGAAGCCCAAAACTGAAGTTCCCGAGCCATTGCCCAAAGTTATTGTAAAAGAGGTTTTAATTACATCCCAAAATTGCAATCCGGACTCCAGCAACTGCACCTATGCAAAAATCGTATATCCCGAATTTACTGACTCCCTAAAATTCCCAATTAATAATATCATCGCTCAAAAAGTCAGAACGACAGCGTTAGATTATGTAAGAGAGGATGCGATCACCGGGACGTTAGAGCATATTGCACAATCATTTATTCATGATTTTGAATCTTTTAAGGTCGATTTTCCAGAGTACAATTTTGGCTGGTATTTTAACGTGACGGTTGATATTATATATGAATCTGCAGATATTATTTCGCTGAGTATCTACAGTGAATCTTTTACTGGAGGCGCTCATCCAAATCATGGAACTATGTATTATATTATTGATAAAGGAAAAGATAAAATTCTGAAAATGACTGATATTATCAGCGATACCACTCGATTTAAAATTCTATTGGAAAAAGAGTTTAGAGCGAAAAAAGGAATAGATGAGCATCAATCGTTTGCAGATGTTGGATATTATATAAATGACGGTGATTTTCTGTTGAATGATAATATCGGAATAACCGAAGAAAGTATTTTAGTGCATTTCAACCCATATGAGATTGCCCCATATTCTGAAGGAGCTACCACTTTGGAGTTGAAGAAGGAGTCTCTCAGCGGAATTCTTAAGATTAAATAATTTGGAATATTTAATCATATTATCCTAAACCATGATTTTGATATTTTGATTTGCCGAATGGCTCATTCCGGATAATTCATTTTTTTTATCAACACCTGAAACCTCGGGTTATCCCGCATATCGTCAAATATAGGATCGGTAACTATGTAGGGCATATTTGGGTCATGGACATTATAGGCTTTTTCCAGATAACCTAATGCTTCTTCTTTCATTCCAGATCGTGTATATATTGTACATATTCTCCATGGAGTTACATATTGTTGTTTAGATCTTTCAACCATTAGTTCTGCCAGGCTTTTCATCGCACTGGGGTATCCACCGTTTTTATACCCTTCTTCTAAAACAGATAATGCTAAAGAATCATTCCGATGATCAATCTTCCAGGTTTCAAATGCTTTTTTATAATTTTTTTGTTGATGATATGTTGATTTTATATTTGATATTGCTATAGAGTTATATGGATCTGAATCTAGTAAATCGTTAAATAAGATTTCTGCCTTCTTATATTCCCTGCAAAAATTCAATGTCATTCCATAAATTCCCTTAATCAAATTATTATATGGATCAATTTGAATAGCTTTTTCGCCCTGAATTATAGCCTCTTTGTGATCACCAAGTATGCATAATACATGTGAATAATACACTCTGGTAATTGCATCGTTAGGTTTAAATTCAAGTGCTGCTTCAAATTGTCTTTTTGCCTCTGAAAATTTCCATAATCCCCAGAAATTAAATGCACCACTGAATAAATGGATATCTGCTGCGGTGCTATCCAATTCAAAGGCGATATTAAGATTTTTGATGATAGCTGGGGCTGTTTCATGCCATGGAGCTATACCCATTTGAGACCTGCCTTCTTCTATTCCAGCTAAACCGACATAAGCCAAAGAATATTCGGGATCAATTTCTTTGGCTTTGTTAAAATAGAACTCTGCCTTATCTAAATCTTCTTTTGTCAATTTATTCCAATAAAATCGACCATGTAAATATGCTTTATATGCTTCAGGATTTACTTCCCGGGAAAGCGTCAGACGAATTTCCTCTTGTGGAGTGAGCTGCACTTCTATTTCATTAGCTACAGTTTTAGCCAATTCGCCATAAAGAGATAGAATATCCTTTGTATCGCGCTCAAATTTATCGGACCAGATATGATCTTCTACCGGTCTTGCCTGGATCAATTGAACCTGGATCAATACGCTGTCTCCGGTTTTATAAACTGACGATTCGATAACTGCATCAACTTTCAACATTTTGGCGATCTCAGGAATTGTCAATTTAGTATCCCGGAATTGCAATGTTGACGTCCTGGATTTAACAATTAATTCTCCGATTTTAGATAACTCCGTAATCACCGCATCGTGCATCATATCTACAAAATACTGTTCTTCACTATTGCCTGTAAGGTTTGTAAATGGAAGCACAGCAATAGCTTCGACCGTTCTCACGGATTTCACATTATACCAGTATTTAGTTGTGAACAGAAATGCCAATAGTATAGCCATCAACAAATAGAATAGTGGGCGTTTAAAAAGCTGCGTATTTTTGTTTTCCCTTTTTTCAGCTTCTTTCCTAAGATGCTTTATTTTTTTACGACTGGGAATTCTGAGATTCTCTGATACAACAAAATGAATTTTAACAGGCTCCTCGACATTTTTTAAAGCAATTTCGCCTAGGAAATCAGTTTGGATATCCGTGTGGTTTTGTAGTTCTTTTTGTATTGCTTCAGACAGATAAACTCCGCCTGGATCAGCCAATGATTCTATCCGCGATGCAATGTTTACACCATCGCCAAAAATGTCTTGATTTTCTATTACAATTTCCCCCAGGTGAAGACCTATCCTAATTTGACCTTTGAATTCTTTTTTGGCAGTTTGTTGGATTTCAATGGCACATGCTGTGGCGTTGTAGGCGCTATCAAATTGAGCAAGCACTCCGTCACCCATTTCTTTGATCCATTTCCCATGAAACTTCTCAATAAGGGGCTTCTGGATTTCACGATTTTTCCGAAGGAGTGCAAGGCCTTTTTCTTCATCCCTTCCCATCAATGCGGTGTAACCGACGATATCGGTAAACATGATGGCAGCAAGTTGGCGGTTTTCGGGTGTCATGACTACTCAATCTAATTAAAATCCATCAGTTTTAAAAGATTGTAGAAGTATTGTAGTCTCAAATGAATATTCAGAATAACCGGGACCTCAATTACAATTAGAATATAGATATAAGACAACTCCGAAAACTAAAGAAACACCTCATTGCATAGGAGGTACGACCAAAGTAATCTCAATAAGTCACTACAACTGAGATTGTTGAGATTGCCACGCCTACTTGTCACAGGCAAGTCATCCCCCGTTGTCCTTCCACTGACGCGTTTCTAAAAAAGCATCTCAGTGGGGTCTCCATCAGGAAGACCCGACTGAGACATAGGATTTATATATAAATTCGACAAACTATTCGATTATTTTAAATTGTCATTGTTATGATTTACACGCGCATCGTCTTCATCGTCCATCGCCGGCCCTTGTTCGATTTTACGCCAATCAATGGTTTTGTTGTATTTTTTCATAGAAAGCTCCGCATCAAAAACACGGCCGTCATGACGTTCCAGCGTATATGGCGTATAATCCGGTTCTGAAGTAAAGAAGTCCTGCAGCAAAGATGCGGTTACATCGAATTGGTTTACATATGGCACACCGAGAATATTGTACATGGTCTTGAGAATGGAGCCAAAATTTGCATGAGTATGCGAAACATAACCTTTTCTCACATAAGGACCGGCCATCATCAATATGGAACGGTGTGCGTCTATATGGTCAACGCCTCCTTGTGGATCATCTTCGGTTATAATTACCAGCATTTCCTTCCAGTACCTGGTTCTGGACAAAAAATGCAGAACACGACCCACTGCTAAATCGTTATCAACCATAAATGAATGAGGGTATGGATATCCATCTTCAGGACGGGTTCCAGCTCCATGATCGTTGGGGATCATCATAGTAACAAAAGGTGGCATTTCCTCATCTCCCTCAATCCATTTTTCAGTGAACTGTCTTTCAAACTGATCCATTCTATACTGGTCGGGGATGTTCATATTGTAGCCAGCATAGTCATGACTGGTTCTTATAAATAGTGCGTTTTGCATTGGTATCATTACACCATGTGCAGCTCCTGTGTTGGTATCGTACCAATCTTCTCTTTCATGACCACTTTCATTAGCCTGTCCAAAATTATAAAAATCCACCCCTTGTCTTTCGAGCGCTTCCCAAAGTCCGCCAATCTCAGCATAATCTTCAGGATCAACGCTACCGATAGTTTTTGGGAAACGGCGTCCGGGTGCTTTAGAAAATGGCATTGCTGTTTTACTTGTACTCGCATTGGATTCCACCCATTCGTTGGGAATTACACCAACCAACCAATGGTGACCGTGAACAGAAGCGTCACTGTCACAATAGAAATTATCAGAATAGGCGAATTGTTTAGCTGCTTTGTGATGGTTTGGAGAAATCCTAAGATTTGGAAATTCCTCTCTGAGCGAATCAGGCAAAGTATATTCGTTATGTACGCCATACCTGGCCAGGGTACTATCACCAGCGCCACTTTTCAACTGGCCAAAAACCTCATCATAGCTCCTGTTTTCTTTAGTGATATAAACTACATGTTTAATCGGACTTTTGCGAAAACCCGGTAATGGGGGTAGTGGATTATTACCATCATCCATAATCGTTGTTTCGATAAAAGTGTTGTCAATTGACTGTTTGGTATAGCTTGCTAATTCTGCGTCAGAAGGCATTTTTACTTTTTGAAAGCTCGCTAACTGGATATCACCGACATAGGCGCCCTGTACAGGCGCTACAAAATCCTGACCACCATTTGGCCCTGCTCCCAGGCCTCTGCAGCTAATAATGTAAATTTCCTTTTCATCATTTGATAGTTCAACCCGCGTTGGTCCCCAGCCGGCAGGTATCAATCCTTTTGTGGTCCGTGTCGGGATATCAATGACAGCTACTGCATTGAAACCAAGCAGGGCCACATACAAGGTCTTTTCATCTTTGCTCATAGTGATGCCAAATGGCAGTGACCCACGGTTCTTATCAATACGTTCATCAATTAAAATCGGAATGTGCCCAACAATTTCCTGGCTTTTGTAGTCAATTATTGAAATATTATCATTGGTTGCATTGGTCACGTAAGCAAACTGCTTTCCAACGGCAATAGAGTTTGGGCTGGCCCCTCCTATTACTTCTGCATCTTCTACGGTTTGGCCAATCTGGTAGCCTGTTTTAAACTTACTAATCACTTTATTATTTTCCAGGTCTATGGTAAATACACTCATGGCGTCAGGGTGCAGTGGGCTCCCGAGTCCTGGGATTTTTCTACCTTCTACTACAGTTCCTCCTATAGATTCTTTAGTGTTGTGACCATATGGTTGGTGAGAAATCCTGAGGGAATCATAGTTTTCTGGCGTGGCGCCTTCGATAAGTGGGTAGGAATACATGCCTACATTGGCAACGAAAGCTTGCTTTTTATCAGGACTCAGAGCCAAACCAAATGGCTGGCGACCCACTTTTATTGATGCCGTGATTTTCTTGGTGGATAAATCCAGTCGCACCATTCTGAAATTTGCCCTGTCTAATACCAGCAATTCGTTTTCATCACTATTTAGCAATAAGTCGGATGTAAAGCTATCCTGGTAGTCCACGCTATCTACAATCCCATTTAATGATATAGAATCAAGTCTTGTAAGTTTTTCAATATCATAAACAATTACTGCGCCATTGTCACCCCCGCTCAGAAATACTGTTTTAGAGTCGCTTCCGAAAGCTACGCCCAAAAAGGATCCTTTTGATAAAGGTGAGATTATTTTCTTATCATAACTTGGCACCCTGATGGCGTTCAAAGAGGCCAAATCTATTATTGTAAATACACCATTGTGTAGGGTTACTGCTTTTTCTCCATTTGGCGAAATAGCCATTCCGTAGGGATCATGTGTGATGCGGAGTAGCTCCCCGGCAGGTGTAGCATAGCGGCCACTTGGGAGCACGGAGATTCCATTTTCGTCAACTTTACAAAATTGGTCTCTTCCCGGCACCTGTAGCACTTTTACCGGGTTTTCCGGATTGCTACACTTAATTAACATGAGGGCAATGACAAGCAGTGAATAAAGACTTATTTTCATGAGGTTAATATTTGCATGTTGACAGTTAGCTACAAAATTATCCGAAATTACTGCTTATCCAAAAATATGTTTCCTGCCAAAATGCTCATAACTCTATGTGTGTTTCTTGAAAAATCGAGAGTTTGTAGAAATAACCTTGGCTATTTGACGATATTAAAATTTAGCTGATATCAGAATTTGACTGTTTATATAATTCTCATTTGCATACATTACAAATTTAACCAATAGGTAAGTTTAGCAATTATTGCCCTGTTCTTCGATTTAAAATGATCGGGAAAATAATTCTCAGTATATACAATAAAAAAATCTGAAACCGGAGCATACCTGTATTGAAGTCGAGCATTTATATTCACATTATCGATCTGGTTGTTGTATTGGAAAAAAGCAGTTAAAAATATATCCCGTGTAAAGGTAATATCAAATTTGGGCCCCAATAGCCAGATTGTTCCACTAGAGTGAGGGGTTGGTAACGAAACCCTATTGTAGGAATAATTTAAACTGGCAATTCCAATTAATCCCATGCGATAGTTGAGGGTTCCATCAAACCTAATAATGCTCCCATTGTAAAATTCACCAAGCTGAGTTTCCAAATCAAAATAAAAATCTTGTCTCCTATCGGATCTATATTCAGCAATAAAGCTTGTATAATTATAGTCTGTGCCTGCTTCCAGAGGAGGATCATCAGTATCAATCGGATCAAAATCGTCAAAAAGAAAGGTATAATCATTTCTTATTCCACCGTTAAATGTGGCGCCGGTTCCAAATTTAATTTCATAAAACCCAGTAAACTGATGGTCTGTCTTTCCATATTGTTTATTCCAGATATACTCTGTTTTAATACCCGGTCCATGACTGGCAATATTACTTTTTGGGTAGAATAAAAACTGTATTCCGGGTGCGATAAGATTATAATCCGCCCTTGGGGCAAAGCCCACTTCTGGATTAAAATTTTTACCTACAAACTGGTGATTCCATTCGACTTTTAAAGAAGGAACGTCATAAAATATGTTGACCCCGTGTGCATACGCTTCATTATTATTGTTCGGAGAGATAGATTGATGATAGAAAATTTTACCATACCACTTATTGTTTGCCGAGGCCAGGTTATAGTCAATTCCAACTAAGCGGTTATAATCATTTTTAGAAATACCATTGGAAAGTGTTGAATCACTTTCAATAATATTCGTCGCTTGTTTATTTATGCCGATTAATGAAATATTTGATCTGGAAAAAAGTTGCCGTTGAATGGCCAAAACAGAGTAATTATAACCAGGGCGAATAATAGATTCATCTTTCGCTGTCTGCAAATTCATGAGTCCAATGCGCCAGTTTTTATCAATTCTTCCACTCAACCGAGCGCCATAAAGAATCTTATTTTGTACAAATAGCGATGTATTAGGATCTTGAGCAATACCTATTCTTCTTGAAAAAAAGGGTCGTAATCTAGAAGTGCCAAATGATGCGAAAACATCTTGATTTTCAAGAAAAAATTGTCTGCGTTCCGGAAAAAATAATTCAAATCTTGTAAGGTTCGACTGTTGAACATCCGCTTCGACCTGGGAGAAGTCCGGATTGAATGTGAGATCCAGATTCAGAGAGGGTGTTACACCGATTTTTATATCTCCACCAATATTACCGTCATACTCAGGTCCTGAACCTTCAATAAAATCCCTGGACACCAGGCCCGAAACATAAGGGATGATAGAAATATTGGCTCCGGGTTTTGGAAGCGGTTCTTCAAAGATTAGTTTTCCGGAAAATGCCAGCGAAAATATATATTGATTCCTTGGGATTTGACCCCATGTGGATCGTTCTGCAGTTTTACTGTCAAGCCGGTAAAAGTTGGCATTCCAGGTTGTCGATCCACCTTTATATCTCAATGTTTTAAGAGGAATTGCCATTTCGGCTGTCCAGTAATCATTATAGGTTTTTACCTCCGAATACCATTTGTTATCCCAGGAAAGACTAAAACCGGATTGTGCTCTGGATGAACCTGTAATTCCGGATATCAGGCCTTCCCGTTGCACACCAAAAGGATTTATCCCGAAGATCATCCCATTTGTTTTATCAGAAAATGGATCAAAAATCACAGAAATCACGTCATTGTGATTACCCCTGAAGTCCCGCCGCAACGATGTCGTAACCCACGGTCCGGGCACCGGGTCTACGATTTTAAAACCGACATAAATAAATTCATCATCAAAGGTGATTTTGGCTTCAGAGACCGTGTTAGATATCATAGTATCCATAGGGAAATATTGCCAGAAATCGGTAGCTATTTCGGCTGACTCCCAGTCCTTTTCATTTAGAATACCATCGATCTCAATACCACCGGTCGCTTTTTTAACATTGAGTTTAGGAGTATTAGAGTTATTATTTTGGCAGTATCCTTTTGAAATTGCCAGGTAGGACAACAAAAAAATAACAGAATATGAAATCCATTTTTCCACTTTTTCAAATTAGTGTATATAAATGGCGGAATACAATATTTTAAAGGATTTTGTAATTAGTTATCGAATAACTTGTTGAAGTTTGAAATTAAGAATTGTTATAAACCTCAAATTACACTGCATTCCGTAAGTTCGTGGCTTATGAAATCTGATAAACGGTTGGGCAGAATCCAGATGCCATAAAGCTGAGAATCCTGACAGGTTTTAAAAACCTGTCAGGATTTTTGCTAACACACAAGCGAAGGTGACCTTTGTAAATATGAGTTATTTTCAACATTCTATTGGATATTTATAACCAGTATCTCAAAATAAGATCTATAAAAGAAAGAGGCCCATCGCAATTAATAATTCTTCAAGAGTTTGAAACTAAGCGATAAGCAGTTAATTTTGAGCTGAAATTGAAAAAGCTGAAAAATAAGAAGTATATAAAAGGAACATTTGGTCAGTTTTTCATTTCGGGATGTGGCGCAGTCCGGTAGCGTACCAAGCTGGGGGCTTGGGGGTCGCAAGTTCAAATCTTGTCATCCCGACTATTTTAACGCAATGAACAACAAAACCCTCTAAATCGTATGATTTAGAGGGTTTTGTATTTATATACCTATTAGATAAAACATAAGTTGAAAACTGAATGACTTTGCACTATACTTTAATCCGAAGAACTCAGCGAATAATTGTTGAAAAACTTAAACACTAAAGAACATGTAGGATAGCTTCCTGCATCACATACTGTTCATTATTTGTTGAGGCTAAACCTTCCGGTTTATTATAATTGACAGGAATGAAAACTTTATCAAATATAATTTCTCCAGTTTTACGGCTCAATCACAAATATTCTGCTTACTGAAAAAAGAAACCTAGGCATTGGAACACATAATTGCAAAACTACTTGTTAAATGTATAAGATCAATGTTTACGGTTCTACACATATTCTTGTGAGTTTAATTATTTAGGTTGCTTTATTAATTATATCCTGAAGCAATTGTGGGTTGTTACTCACGATGGTCTCAATATAATGAAGAAAATACTGAAGCCCTGACGTAAAATGTCATCGTTTGCTATCCCGATTTTTGTTATATTTGTACTTATAAAAAGTAGGTCTTTTTCATCTAAAAATTGATGGTTGTGAAATATGATTTATTGAGCGTATTACACCCGTTAGCAGATCGTTAAGAAAGGCTACTTTTTAAATTTTATTCACAAATTACTCAATGCGGGTTACAGACACATTCGAGATAATGTTCTGTACTCTCGGAGAATACGGGGGATTTGGCGAATATTCCTTTCCTGAAATGGACCGTGGAAGATGAATTGTTATGGATGCAGATGGATACTTAGATACGGCGCTTAGGCCCTTTACGGATTTTTATCAGTTAGATGATACAGCTGGAGAGCAAGGGCAATGGCATCAAGATGACCCATCTATGATTGTACAGGTAAATGCGATCAGGAAATAAAATAGTATTTGAGAAATCGATTATGAAGAGGAATAAAAATATTCTTATAGGATTCAGTATTTTCCTTTTTTCCTCATTGTTGATCAATAATACGACGCTCGCCCAGTATAGAGATATTGCATTTAATCATATTTCTACCAATGACGGCTTATCATACTATACGGTTTTTAGTATAGCCCAGGATCACAATGGATTTATGTGGATTGGAACAATAGATGGGCTCAATAGATTTGATGGTGAAAATATTAAGGTATATCGCCCAGACCCCAATGATGCATTTTCTCTGGGAAACAGTTATATATATGCATTGTTAACTACGAGTGATTCCAGTCTTTGGGTAGGCACCAATCGAGGTCTCTTTTACTACGATTATTTTCATGACAATTTTCATCCAATTCTACCAAAAGATGAAAATGGCAATCCGGTTGTAATAAGTGTCCGGTCACTGATTCAGGATGATAATTTTTTATGGATTGGCGCTACAAATGGATTTTATAAATATGATTTGGAGCATCGTAAATTTCTGGAATTACAAAATGAAAAAAAGTTATTCAGAATTCCTGTTGAATTTGTTTACAGTATGTTTAAAACAGATGATGATAAGTTGTGGTTGGGTACTGCAAATGGACTTTATGTCTTTCAGGATGGAAAGTTGGAACAACATTTTCTACCTGGTTTCGAAAACAGAAGTATGGTCATCAGAGACGTTCTGCTCGATGAACAGGAAAATTTTTGGTTAGGAACAGATGACGAAGATATAGGCTTGCTTATATATAATCTGAAAACCGGGAAAATCAATGAGCTTTCAGTTTCTAATGGCTCTTTACCCAATAACAAAATCAGATCCATGTTTCGGTTTTCTAATGGTGATTTTTGGGTGGGAACCAGAAATGGCCTATCCGTTATTAATGAACAAACACTTGAGACCGGTTTAATACAGCACGACAAGTATGATCCGTTAAGTATTTCTCAAAACTCAATACGATCTATTTTTGAAAGTAAAGAGGGTATAATATGGGTAGGAACCTATTCCGGTGGTTTAAACTATTTCAATCCTAACAGTAAATTAATAAAGCATTTTACAGATGAAATGAAAGGAGACAATACTCTGAGCTATAATATTGTGACTTCAATTTTTCAGGATAGTAAAAATGACCTTTGGGTTGGAACTGATAATGAAGGTGTGAATATTTACAATTTCGAAACCAATACCTTCAGTTATATCAATAATAGTGATGATGAGAATAGCCTGGTGCATTACAATATTAAGGATATTATCGAGGATAAATACGGGAAAATATATATTGCTACAATCAATGGACTGAGTATATATCAACCTGACACTAAACGATTTTTTAACTTAAAAAACCAACCGACCTCAAGGGGATATTTAAACTCTAACACCGTATATGACCTTACCGAAGATCGTGACGGCAATATTTGGATTGGAACATCTGCTTCGAATGTAGGACTGATGAAGTATGATATTAATAAAGATTCAATCATCCATTTTTTTCCCAAAAACAGAAAATTTCCTGGATTAGGAGATCTAACAGTGAATGCTCAGTTTCATGATAAAAAAAGAAATTTTTTATGGGCGGGAGGAGATAATGGTTTAATAGGTTTTGATATTACTGCGAAAGCTTTTTTAGAAAGTGAGAAATTCAGATCAACTGCTCAGGAGCTTAGCCAGGTCATTGTAAACGATCTGCTCATTGACAATAATGATTTTTTGTGGATTGCCACCTTAGGGAATGGACTATATATTTTAGACTTAGATACATATCAGCTTAGAAAACTGAAAGATGAAGATGGTATAGATGGAGCAAGCTATTTTTCAATGGTTTGCGATGATGATGGCAATATCTGGATTTCAGAAAGTGCTAAAATTATTAAGCTATATCCAATTCGAAGTTTGAATGAAAAAGTAAAAAAGAATGAGAGTTTTGCCATCCAGGAAGGGTTCCCTCCCCAGCAGTATTATGCAAAATCTGCTTACAAGGATAAAGATGGGATCTTATATTTTGGTGGAGATAATGGCTTTATCTCCTTTGATCCGGAAAAAGTTAAAAATACCAGCGTTTATCCAAAAGTAACTTTTACAAATATTTTTACGAATGGAGAGCAATATTTGATTTTGTCAGATAAAGCAGATGAATATATGAATATTGCAGCTTTAAAAACTTTGAAATTAAAATATCAGCAATCAAATTTTTCAGTACATTTCATTGCGCCGAATTTTCTAAATCAAAAAAATATTTGGTACCGGTTTTTATTAAGTGGACAAAATCAAAAATGGCAGGATTTAGGAAAATCAAATTCAATTAACTTCACAGAACTAAAGGCCGGGAATTATGAATTGCGCATAAAAGCTTCCAGTGATCCAAATAACTTTGCGGCAGGCTACACAGCGTTAACGATCATCGTTGACCCACCATTTTGGAGGGCGCCATTAGCAATTGTAATATATATTGCTATCGTCAGTGGCTTACTGTATGCTTTCTTTATTATCGCCAGACAGTGGGAAGGATTATCCCAGAAGCTGAAATACGAGTCCCTTGAAAGAGAAAAAGAACATGAATTCCATCAGCAAAGAATCAAGTTTTTTACCGATATATCTCATGAGCTTCGCACACCCTTAACGCTGATTCTCGCTCCACTGGAAAAATTGGCAACCTCCAATATTGGTAATGCAAGAATTCAAAATCAATTATTGCTCATGTTTCGAAATGGTGAGCGAATGCTCCACCTCATCAATCAGTTATTAGACCTGAGAAAGCTGGAAACGGGGCATATGCAAATTAAGGCAGCAAAAGGTAATTTCGCTCATTTTGTTCAGGAAGTTTCATTTTCATTTAGGGAACTTGCCCAAAGTCGTCATATTGAATTAAAAGTCGATTTCTTTAAGGACAGCATAAACCTGTGGTTTGATAGAGATAAATTTGAGATTATATTATTTAATCTGCTGTCAAATGCAATAAAATATACACCGGATCATGGGAAAATAAATATCATAGTTTATGATGAAGAGGATGAAAACGCGGAAAATAAGTATTCACATATATCTTTGAAGATTACAAATACGGGAAGTGGAATTCCACAAAACAAACTGAACCAAATTTTTGAAAGATTCTATAGTATAAATTCAGGCACAGGATATAATAAACATAGCAGTGGTGTTGGATTAGAGATTGCAAAAAAGATTATTGATCTTCATCATGCAAAGATAAGTGTCGAAAGCGAGTACGATGAAAAAGGTATTAACGGATTTGCATCCTTTATCTTGACGATTCCCAAAGGAAAAAAACATTTCAAAAAATCCGAATTGATAAAGAATTTTAAAAGCAGTGAAGATATTTCAAGTTACCAAAAACCTGTTCAGATTGAAGAATTAACTAATAAAAAAACAAAATCAACAATTGAAAAAGTTAATCACGATCAAACAATTCTAGTTGTTGAAGACAATGCTGAAGTAAGGAAGTTGGTTTCGGATATCTTTATTTCTTCATACAATATAGTCGAGGCAAAAAACGGTGATGAAGGATTGGAACGAGCCAAAAAAGACCTGCCGGATTTGATAATAAGCGATATCATGATGCCGGGAATTGATGGTATTGAGCTTTGTCGTCGAATTAAAACAGATATAAATACCAGCCATATCCCTGTTATATTGCTTACAGCAAGAACAGCAGTTACTTTTAAATATGAAGGATTGGAAACAGGTGCAGATGATTATATCACTAAGCCGTTTAGTGTTGGAGATCTTGAGCATCGAGCCGTCAACCTGATAAAGCAGAGATTAAGACTAAAGGAACACTACGGCAATTCTGCAAGCCTGATACCCAGGGAAATTACCTTGAATTCTGTCGATGAAAAACTGTTAAAGAGAACCATCGATTATATAACCGAACATATTACTGCAACCAACCTTACCATTGAAAAGATATCTGAAGAAGTAGGCATGAGCAGGGTACACTTTTATCGAAAGATCAAAGCGCTTACGGGATTAAGTGCAGTAGAATTTTTAAGAAAGATAAAGATGGAACGAGCAGCCCAATTGCTCAAAACCAACAAATTTAATGTTTCTGAAGTAAGCAATCTAGTGGGTATTTCGGATGTAGATTATTTCAGAAAATGCTTTAAAAAACATTTTGGAAATACTCCAAAAGAATATCAAGACCAAAAAATAAATAGACACTAGCGGGTCTATCGGGTAGTTTTGTAACAAATGACCTGTGTTTTTGATACAATGCATTCCTGCTTTTGTATCATTTGTCCTGTTATCCTGATACAGATAAACTAAGCATTCAGCATTTTCTCCTATTAAATTCGATCAGAATTATGTTTCTGATGAGGAATAATCAAACATTGAAATCAAATCTCACCCTTAAGTTGATCGCTGTGGCGCTCATTATACTTGGCATGTTTTTATTTATTATATATATATAGTTTATACAGATGATATTTCACAAGACACTATTTCAAAATTCATTTGATTTTACTAGAAAAAAATCAAAAAATTATGTTTCACCTTAAATTTTGTAATTATAAATATTAGCTGCACGCTAATGTCACAGATTATAATTAATTAATCATTTTTCACTTAAAACAATTTATCATGATGGAAAAATTACCTAGGAAATCCTGGGGTGTTCTTGTTATCGCAGTTATGTTTGCAACTGTGGTAAGCGCTCAGGATTTAGCCTTGTTGGACCGGAGTACCAATTCCGCTTACCAATCTGGCAAATCAACGCAAACTAATTCTGAAAATTTTCAGGAGAGAAAAGTAACGGGAACGGTATTAAGCGGTGACAATGATGAAGCCCTGCCGGGTGTAAACGTTATTGTTAAAGGAACCACTACCGGAGGAATCACGGATATAGAAGGTAATTATGCGGTGAATATACCGGATGATAACGCTACCCTGATTTTCAGTTCTGTCGGCTACGAAACCATGGAAATAGCTGTTGGAATGCAATCAATTATTGATATTACCTTAGCTCCGGATATTACCGCGCTTGATGAAATCGTGGTAATCGGTTACGGTACTTCAAAGAAAAAAGACCTCACCGGTGCTATTGTCAATGTAAAATCCGAGGTAGTGGAGAAGTATAAGCCCACGAGTGTTTCGGAGATACTGAGAACCACTGTTCCCGGATTGGTAGTAGGCTATTCTACCGATGCGAGAAATGTTCCTGATTTTGAAATTCGCGGGGATGCTTCAATCAAAGCGAGTTCTAGCGATGAAATTAGAGCCAACCGACCACTTATCGTATTGGATGGCGTAATTTTTCGAGGTGATCTTGCAGAGATTAACCCCAACGACATCGAAAGTATTGACGTACTGAAAGATGCCAGCGCTGCGGCTATTTATGGTTCACAGGCTACCAATGGCGTTGTCATTTTCACCACGAAGAAAGGCGAGATTGGCAAACCGAGGATAAGTTTTAGCTCCAGAATTGGATTGGTGACCGGAGCAGAGCGACAGCAATCTTACAAAGCAGGCGATGAAGTTTTGAATTGGTTGACCGACATGAATGAATCGATCAATGGATTAATTACTGAACCATGGTCAAAGTATCGCGATTACTATACCACACCTACTGAATTTCAGGATGACTGGTTAACCGCCAATGGTATTCCCGGTGAAACGGACCCAAAAGTAATTAACGGCGCCCGGGTAGATAATTTTATATTTTGGGAGAATGAAAGAGAGAATTTCGACAACGGCATCTCATATGATTGGCAGGATTTCTTGTTTCAAACAGGCGTACGGCAGGATTATGATCTGAGTGTGTCAGGACGAAATGAAAAAGTATCTTACTACTATTCTTTGGGATACAGTGATAGGGAGTCAGTACAGATTTGGGAATCATTTAAAACGATTACTTCGCGACTGAACCTTGATGTATCGATAGCAGAATGGTTGAATGTTGGTATAAATGCAAACTTTTCCTATCAGAATGAAGGGCAACAACCGGTAAGTAATGGTGGTTACCGAACCGCCTCTCCCTATGATCAGCCCTGGAGAAATGGTACCGAGCATACCAGGGAGAATTTAAACGATCAAAGCGCCGGATCTAATCGCGGTAATCCCTATCAGGACCCTTCATGGAATACACGGCTTTATGACAGGTTTATGATCAACCCTACTTTATATGCAAAAGCAACACTACCATTTGGTTTTAGCTTTAGAATCGACTATACACCAAGGTTCGATTCGAGGAAAAGGTTTGATTTTGATGAGCAAGGACACCCTGAAACTGCAGTTGATGAAGGGAGAAGGAGGCACAACGAGACTTTTGCATGGCAACTGAATAATATTTTGAGTTGGGATAAAGAATTTGGCAATCATCGGTTTTCGGTTACGGGATTATATAATCCTGAACAATCCCAGCGATGGGAAACGGATTCCAGAACCAATAATTTTTCACCAACGGCAGCGCTTGGTTTTAGTGGAATGGGATTTGGTTTGAATCCTTCAGCCCGTTCATACGATGAGAAGAATTCTAGAACGGCGATTATGGGCCGCGTAAACTATGCCTTCAGTGATCGTTATAATTTTTCTGCATCCATCAGACGGGATGGATACTCTCGTTTTGGTTCGGAAACGTTGTATGGTAATTTTCCATCATTGTCGGCAGCCTGGACCATCACCAACGAAAACTTTATGGCTTCTGGTCCCGGGTGGATCAATCACCTGAAGTTCCGCGCAAGCTGGGGCATAAACGGCAACAGTAGTGGTCTGAATGATTACAATGCATATGCTCAATTGAGCAACAACCTTTATCTCAATTATGACGGAGGGTATGTAGCCACTCCTTATGTGGCAATAACCAGGATAGCTAATCCTTTATTGTCTTGGGAAAGGAATGAGGCCATTAACTTTGGTATTGATTTTGGCTTGTGGAATGACAGATTGAGCGGATCTTTTGATGTGTACTCATCTGAAACCAGGGATTTGCTCTTAGACCAAAAATTACCAGATCTGACAGGATTGCCTTCTGCCAAAACAAATGTTGGTAATCTGCAAAATACAGGATTCGACCTTGGATTGAACGGTATTATTATGACTTCTCAAGATTTTATTTGGACCGCTACATTCAATGTTACCTACAGGCAAAATAAAATCACCACATTAGGTAACGATGCGATTCCGGTTACAGATTCCGAAGGAAATCCTATACTGGATGGCAACGGAAATCCTGTACTGGCAGAACCAGATGATCTACAAAATGGATGGTTCATAGGTGAAAACAAAGATGTGATTTGGGATTATGAGCTAAATGGAGTATATCAACTTGGTGAAGAGGCGGAAGCAGCAAAGTTTGGCTTGTTCCCCGGAGATTTCAGGATTGTGGATCAGGATGGCGACGGCAATCTTGATGTAGATGACAAAACCTTCCTGGGGTTGACTCAAAATCCATGGTATATGACGTTAAGGAATGATTTTGAATGGAAAGGTCTTGATTTGGGCTTGGTATTTCTTGCCAAAGTGGGTTATACAGGTGGTACAAATTTCCCATTTAATAACCGTCAGGATTATATCAAAAACCATAACTGGTTCAACATGCCTTATTGGACGCCGCTTAATCCCATAAACGATTTTGCAAGAATCAATTCCATCAGCTTCGGTAATAATGCATGGATATCAAAATCTTATGTGCGCTTGCAAAATGTTTCACTAGGTTATAGTTTACCAGCTAGCATATTGGAAAAGATGAAATTCGACCGTGTACGCTTGGCATTTAACATCGAAAATGCGGCAGTATGGTCAGAGTGGCAAACGTTTAACCTGGGAGATCCTGAATCAGAAAGAGAGATGCCAAGGACGTATTCTTTTAGTCTGGACTTTACTTTCTAAAGTAGTGAAGAACTACTTTGGAATCTAAAATATTTTAACTCGAAAATTAAATAGAAATGAAAAATATAAAAAGCTTAAAAGCAGTGATCGTTGCAGTGTTCATGCTGTTTTCGATTTCCTGTAGTGATGAATTTCTGGATGAAAAGCCATTGTCTTTCTTAAGCCCAGAGAACACATTTGTTGATGCTGCAGGCCTTCAAACTGCGCTAGAGTCAGCGTTGAAGGGAGTGTTTAACCAGTGGAATGGCGACAACGAAGAATTGTTGTTTAATCATAATATGAGTGACGCTTCTGTAGTCAGTGCTACGGATAAGCCCGATGCATTTGTGGATTTGCGTACCTATGCTACTCCAGCCAATAGTAGGGATAATGATGCTGGACGTACCAGGTAATTCTATGCGGAGAATTACAAGCAAATCAAAAGTGTTAATACTGTAATTGATTACATCGATACACCGGAATGGCCCGATGGAGAAGCTGACGTAGAAAGAAATCACCTACTGGGATCAGCTTATTTCTTAAGAGCATTTTTCTACCTGCAACTCACAATGGATTTTGGAAATGTAGCATTTCCGCTCAATGTAGTGACTGAAGCCAGAAGGAACTTTAAGGTCTTTCATATGCAAGGTATCTGGGATCAGATGATCACAGATCTGGAATATGCTGTACAGCATGTCAAGAAGAAAAGTGAACTGCCCATAGGCCAAGCTCCAAAGTCTGCGGTTAGAATGCTTTTGGCCAAATACTACATGCTGAATCAAAGATTTGCAGATGCTGAAAAGTTAATGGATGATCTTTTAGCTAGCGGAGAGGTGAGATTATTTACTGATGCAGATATTCCACAAGGAGTGGATTCAGTAGAAGTGGCTAATACATTTAGTCCGTTCACAGGGAAGAGATATCCGGGAAAAAGTGGTTTTGCCGCTGCTGACGCCCTCAACTATCTGCATATGGATAAAGGCGCCCAAAAAACAAGTAATCCCGAAGGAGTCTGGCTTGTAGTGAACGAACCTTTCGTTTTGGGATCTCAGGGAAGATCTGCCAGTATTCGCGCATGGGGCCCTAACTTTGTAAGTACTAATCTCGGAGTTAAAGCGCCACCAAATGGTGCAGTTCATGGAACTAATGTTAAGCAAGCATCCGGAGATAACGGAGGAATGATGATGCAAAAGTGGGGTCGGTCGCAAGGCTTTGGCCGTCTGACCAATTATTCACAGTACGATGTCTGGAAACGCTTCGGTGTGAACGATGAGCAGGACTACCGGCACAAGGATACGAACTGGATGGAAATGGATGATCTATTATATGATAATCCAGCTTTAGAAGGTACAGAATGGTACCTGAAACCGTTACAATTGTGGTATAATGGAGTATTACTTTGCGAAGATACCGTGAGGTGCTGGTATGGGTACCCAAGATTTAAATTCTATGCCTTAAACCAGGAGAGTCGCCCGGACAGACAGGATGGAGGAAAGCGGGATATGTACATCTTTAGAGTAGGAGAAGCCTATCTCATAAGAGCTGAAGCTCGATTCTGGCAGGACAACTTTGCCGGAGCTACCGAAGATATCAACACAATTCGTGCGCGTGCAAACGCAATGCAGATGTACACAGTTGGTGATGTACAAACAGATGGAATAGGCGCCATATTAGATGAGCGTAACCGCGAGTTATTTGGCGAGGAGTATCGCCATGACGAGCTTGTACGTATTTCCGTTATTTTGGCAAAGACCGGAAAGACTGCCTACAATGGCAAAACTTATTCTATTACCGGAGGGGATATTGAAAAATCCTTGTCGACTAGTAGCTTTTACTATGATAGGGTTATTGAAAAGAATAGTTTCTTCAGGGACGAGGTAGCTTGGGCTACCTATAGTACAACAAAATACACCATGGATGCGATGCATGTTTTCTGGCCTGTTTACCAGGATTATATCGTTGGTAATGTTGAGGCCGTATTGAATCAAACTACGGGCTATAATGGTTCCGAAAATAATATAGAACCATTAACGCACGTAGTACAGCCGGCAGGTGTTCCAAATATTGATCCAATGGAAGCTATTGGAGAATTAGAATAATAATATTTTTTAACAACTCATCTGGTGACTTTATGTCATCAGATGAGTTAATTTTTTAATAGTAATTTAATTATTAGTGGTAAGAAATTGATTTGGTTATTTAGAAATCGATTTGACTTTTAAACCATGTATAAAGCAAGTAGAGTTTTTTTAGTGCCGGTTTTCATGTTTGCGTCAAATATGGTTCATGCACAAGATCATGTAATCCAGGGAGTTGTTCATGCTTTCGACAGCATTCCTCTAATAGGCGCTGAAATAATAGTAAAAAGTTCAAAGCAGTCATTTTTTACTGATAGCACAGGGACTGTTTTAATATTCTGTAATTCAGAAGATAAATTGACGGTAAGAGCAAATGGCTTTTCCAATCAAAATGTTAAGATTAATGAGAAAATAAAATTGGTAGCGGTAAACCTTAAGTTAAAGCATACCAGGAAAAAACAAAGTGAAGATAAAAGAGCATACGAAATAGGATATGGTAAAGTATCAGAACGAGATAAAACTACAGCCACAGAGAGTTTAAGAAAGAATGAAGCATCTTTTTTGCGATACAATGATATGTATGATCTTATTCGAGGTCAGTTTGCAGGAGTTGAAGTTACAAACAGTGAAATAATAATCAGAGGCACCAATTCATTTAATAGCAGTAGTGCTGCCCTTATAGTTGTAGATGGAATAATCATGGATTACGCATTTTTGGATACTTTACGTCCTATTGACATAAAAAATATTTATGTCATTAAAGACGGTAGTGCTGCAGTCTATGGTTCACGGGGAGCAAATGGTGTTGTTATTATCGAAACCAGGAATGGGGGTAATGATATTAATTAAATCAAAATAGATTTTAAATAAAATAAATAAGATCATGGAATTATCAAGAAGAAATTTTTTAAAGAAAACGGTAGCTGCAGGATCTGTTGCAGTCGTAGCACCAACAATTATTCCCGCGAAAGCTTTCGGGGCAAACGACCGTATTAATGCGGCTGTTTTAGGCTTAAATGGCCGCGGTAAAAGTCATGTTAAAAGCCTTATGGCTCAGAAAAATGTCCAGATCACCACCTTGTGTGATCCTGATATGAACATTTTAAAAATACGCCAAAAGGACTTTAAAGAGAAATACAACAAAGATGTAGCACTTGAGCAAGACCTCCGCCGTGTGATGGACGACGAAGATATTGATGTGGTAAGTATTGCAACTCCAAACCATTGGCATGCACTTGCAGTAATATGGGCTTGCCAGGCGGGTAAAGATGTTTATGTCGAAAAACCGGGTTCGCATAATATCTGGGAAGGTCGAAAAATGGTCGAAGCTACACATAAGTACGATCGCATAGTTCAACATGGTGTGCAATTGAGGAGTTCGCCTGCCGTTAACGAGGCTATACAATTAATGCGCGATGGATATATCGGCAGAGTTTATATGGCTCGCGGACTTGTTTTTCGTTGGAGAGGCGATATTGGCGATAAGGGATTTTCTCCCGTTCCTGAAGGTCTTGATTATGATTTGTGGACTGGTCCGGCTCCAAAGCGTCCGTTTACAAGAAATCTTGTACATTATAACTGGCACTGGAATTGGGACTATGGCAATGGGGATGTAGGTAACCAGGGAATTCATGAGACCGACCTCTGCATGTGGGGATTAGATGTTGGCCTTCCAACAAAAATCACATCAATGGGAGGCAAATTTTTATGGGATGACAGTAAAGAGGTTCCTGAAGTACTTACTTCCATTTATAAATATCCTGAAGAAGATAAGATCATACAATTTGAAGTTCGTCCATGGTGTACAAATACAGAAGAGGGCGCTACAGTTGGCAATATTTTCTATGGTGATAAAGGTATAATTGTCGTTGATGGCTACGATAAGTATAAATCCTATATGGGTAAAGATAGAACACCGGGCAAATCAGGAGAAGATGGCGGAGATTCAGGAACAGGCATGGCCAGAGGCGCCGGTGGTACAGACGGACACTTTGCCAATTTTATTGAAGCAGTTCGTAAACACGATGCCAGTATTCTTAACGGCCCGGTAGAAACAGCTCACTTGGCTTCCGGTTTGGCACATCTTGGCAATATAGCATACAGACTTGAGCGCGTCTTGACGTTTAATCCGAGTTCAGAAGCATTTGTAAACGATGCTGAGGCAGATGAAATGCTTACGAGAAATTATCGTGGCAATTTTGTGGTTCCGGATAAAGTATAATAAAGTCTTAACTCGTAATCAATTAAATTATACATATAACCAGTCAGGTTTCAAATACCTGACTGGTTTGATTGATGATAATTAAAGAACGCTCAACGAGATATCCGTCCAAATTAAAAACTTCAATGAAATACAAAGTATTAATATTAGTAGCTGTAATATGCAGCAATTCATTACTTTTTGGTCAAAGTGACAGTAAGATACCGGTTGATTTAAAAGTAAATGAAGGGGAGAAAAAAGTAGATGTGATGGTTGATGGTAAACTTTTTACCTCGTACATCTACCCGGATAATGTGAAAAAACCGGTATTGTGGCCAGTCATGTCTCCGACAGGGAATATGTTGACCCGTAGTTTCCCTATGATCAATAAAGAAGGAGATCGCAGTGACCATCCTCATCATGTCGGTGTGTGGCTAAACTATGGAGATGTGAACGGGCTTGATTTTTGGAATAACTCGGAAGCAATTGCACCAGAAAAAAGAGATGGTTATGGCACGATATACCATCAGTCTATCGAAAAATCAGAAAGTGGGAAAGGGAAAGCAATATTAGTAACTAAGTCTGATTGGAAATCCCCGGATAATACACTTATGCTGGTAGAGGAAACCAGTTTTGAATTTATCGCAAATAAAAAGGTGCGCATCATCAATCGGACAACTACCTTAAAGGCGGTCATTGATGAAGTGAAATTCACCGACAATAAGGAAGGCATGTTTGCCATTCGTGTGGCCCGTGAAATGGAGCTCCCTTCTGAAAAACCAACGAAGCTTATGGACTCGCATGGAAATGTAACCAAAGTAGAAAAAATGGACAATACATATGTGAAAGGAAATTACCGTAGTGCTAATGGTGTGGAAGGAAAAGAAGTATGGGGAACCCGCTGCCGTTGGATGAAACTGGCAAGTGAAATAAAAGGTGAACCAGTTGCATTGGTAATCATTGACCACCCATCAAATGTAGGGTATCCAACTTATTGGCATGCACGGGATTACGGTTTGTTCGCCTCAAATACCCTTGGCCAAAAAATATTTTCTAAAGGTAAAAAGGAACTGAACTTCAGCCTGAAAAAAGGTGAGTCTGTAACATTCAAATATAGGCTTGTCATTGCATCTGAAAATTTAACTGATGATCAAATTAACAAACTGGCAAACGAGTACGCCACAAAGTAACTCAATTCATAAAAATTAAAATTTAACTTTTATTATGGATATAAATCAATCACGTCGTAATTTCTTGCAAAAAAGTATGGCCGCTGGAGTTGGTCTTTCATTGATTAACCCTTTTTCAGCATATGCAATAAAGAAAAAATCAAAAATGAAACTTGGCCTGGTCACTTACCAGTGGGGTAAAGATTGGGATTTGCCAGCCCTGATCGCAAACTGTGAGAAATCTGGCTTGTTGGGAGTTGAATTGCGTACTCAACATGCTCATGGAGTTGAAACAAGTCTCTCTGCCAGTCAGCGTTCTGACGTTAAAAAACGCTTTGCTGACAGTTCAGTTACCTGTGTGGGCTATGGGTCAAATTTCGATTATCACCATGTTGATCAGGTGCTTGTTCGGAAGAGTATTGAAGGAACAAAAGCATACCTCCAATTGTGCAAAGATATTGGGGCTACGGGCATCAAAGTAAAACCAAATGGTTTGCCTGAGGAAGTGTCGAAAGAAAAGACTATTGCCCAAATAGCCGCTTCGTTAAATGAAGTTGGCAAATATGCAAATGATCTTGGGCAGGTAGTGCGTGTTGAGGTTCATGGCAAACTCACTCAGCAAATACCGAATATGAAAGCCATTTTTGAGCAAGTAACAGAAAAGAGTGTAAAAATGTGCTGGAATAGCAACGATCAGGATTTGTTAGCTCCCGGGCTGGATGCAAATTTCAAATCGGTAAAAAAATGGCTTGGCGATACAGTTCATATTCGTGAATTAAATGTGGGTGATTATCCATACCAGCAACTCATGAATCTATTTACAGCCATGAACTACAAAGGATGGATCTTGCTTGAAGCCCGTACAAAACCCGCTGACAGAATTGTTGCCATGAAGGAACAATTGGATATTTTTAACACAATGATTGGCTAGGCTTAGAATTGTTGATACCATTTGTCTCTCCCTATGGAGGGAGATATAGAGGGAGGAATAAAATATCTTAACTTAATAAATACCAAACATATCATCTTTAGCACAGCACCGGGAAACAGGATAAACGATTAAAGTTTTAATGTTTAAGTTTTTATATATATATCATTTTTAAATATTAGCAACTAGTTCCAATTTTTTAATCACCGGGCTATTTTTATAGCAATTAATGAAAAGCGGATCAATATTTTAATTCAACAAAAATCTATAAATATGACACAAAGAAGAGATTTTATCAAAAAAAGTGTTCTTGGTACCGCAGGAATAACCATGGCAGGAATGGGATTGAGCGCTAAATCATATGCTTCAATTATGGGTGCCAACGACCGTTTCAGGATAGCGGTTTGCGGAGTAAATGGCCGTGGTAAAAGTCATATCAGCGGATTTGGCAAACAGGACAATGTGGAGATCGTCTATCTTGTAGATCCTGATAGTTTGGTGCTGGAGAATCGTGTCAGTCAATTGAGGGCGCAAGAGGAAGGTATTAGCAACAATGTAAAGGGAGTTGCGGATGTTCGGCATGTGCTTGATGATAAGGAAATTGATGCCATTAGTGTAGCAACTCCGAATAGCTGGCATTCACAAATGGTAATTTGGGCCGCGCAGTCAAAAAAGCATTGCTATGTTGAGAAACCCGCGAGCCACGACATTTACGAAGGACGCGTAGCGCTGGCAGCTGCGGAAAAATACGGAATAGTCATTCAGCACGGAACCCAACGTCGCAGTGATCCCAAATGGGCAAGACAGGTATCGGATATTCGTTCCGGCAAGTATGGCAAAATGGTAGTTTCGCATGGTCTGGCTTGTAAGCCACGTGAAGGCATTGGATTTGAATTGGATTCAAATCCTCCAAGTAATCTTGACTGGAATCTCTGGAAAGGGCCGGCAATTATTAATAGTTACAACAAAAACCTGGTGCATTACAACTGGCATTGGAACTGGGCGGTGGGTAATGGTGAATTAAATAACCAGGGAACACATCAACTTGACGTCGCTTACTGGGCCCTAGATCCTGAGGTTGAAAATACACATCCTGTTCGCGTTATGGCAATCGGAGGAAGATTTTCGTGGAAAGATCAGGGAGAAACACCAAATACTATGTTTGCTCTTGCTGAATTTGCCAACGGGCAATATGTATTTTTCAATGTGCGTAACGTGAACTATGAAGGATACGTGAAAGAAGTTACCAACAGGTTTTACTTTGAGGATGGAGGCAAGCTTATTAATGGGGAATACCAATCTCACAATGGCAGTCAACCTCGAAATGTGCCAATCAAAGATGTGCCGATGACTCCGGGGGGCAATTTTGGTAGTTTTATTGTTGCATGCCGTGCCAGTGACCCATCAATGGCCAATGGTACAATGAAGGATGCTCACTATAGCTGCACACTTGGGCATTTGATGAATACTTCCTATCGTTTAGGTAAAAAAGTGCCTTTCAATGCCAAGGCAGGACAGTTTGGAGACAATAAACTGGCATACGAAGAATTCATGAAAATACATGCTATTGCCCGCGATGGCATGGGTGTACCGGAAGATAAAGCCGAATATATAGTTGGGCCATGGCTTGAATTTGATGGCGAGGCAGAACATTTTGTTGGTGATCATTCTATCGAAGCCAATCGAATGCTTGCGGATCCGCGCAATGCTGAATTCGACATACCTTCACCAAAATCAGTTTAGAAAATATTTAGAATTACAGGCAGCTGGGCACGATGTCCCGCTGCCTCAATTTAAGTAAACCACAAAACCTTTCGCCATTACTTTTCCTAAGCACCTAGTTTAGGAGCAAGAACTGTTGGATAATCTTCACTGGAATAATCAATATAACCAAATTAATTGAAGAGTGTAATAACCAAATAGTGCGTTATGAAAATGATAAATGGCACGTGGGATTTAAAAGGTAAATCATTAGTTATATATGTAATACTGATTTTATTTTTTGCCGTAGCGTGCAATATAAAATCAGGATCAAACCAGGGCATTGGAGACAGTTATAATGGGATGGAATCAACATTTCCCGATTATCTGAAGATTGTCACAGTTTATGCCGATGCAATGATAGTTGATGGAAGGGATGTTTACGGAACTGAAAATAGCCCGCTGTTTGCTTCCGCATTAAACCGTGAAACCATGAAGTTGGGGTCGAAAGAGGATTTTGGAAAAATAAAGGGCGTACGCAAAAACGACAGATCCATTGGCGGGGCAAATCCTTTGCACGATAGTAAACTATATGAAATTTTGTACTCCCTGTCCAAAATAACCGGAAAGGAAATCTATGCCAGAGAGGCAGGCAAATCATTGCAATACTTTTTTACTCATTGTCAAAGTCCTAATACAGGATTAATGGCTTGGGGCGAACATCTGTACTGGGATTTTGAAAATGAAGCTTGTGGATACGGTAAAATTAACCAGGATTTTCACGAAAGTGGAGTATGGCCATTTTGGGATAAATGCTACGAGCTTGCGCCTGAAGCTTGTTGGAAGTTCACCATCGGTGAGTGGGATCATCAGATCTATGATAAAAAAACAGGTCATTTTAGCCGGCATGCACGATGGTCGGTACATGGTCCTTATTCGGGATTCGAATTCCCGCGATATGCCGGTCAAATGATTGAACGTTGGGCTGATGCATACAATAGAAAGGAGAATGTAAATCAGATGCGAAGAAATGAGTTACTAACTGCTATTAAGTTAATTTTTCGCAGAATGGAGGACAATACGAAGTTGACAAAGTCTGGATATTTACCGGCTGGAAGTTCCCAAAAAGGGGATCATGTTAATGTTGTTTGGTTAAAGAGTAATCTCGAACTGTCAAGGTGTTTGGAAGAAGCTGTCCCTTTATTCGATGATGAATTAGCCAGGCAGATGAAAAAATTTGCATTAAAGCAGGATATGGATTTTCTGAATGCACCCCACAGGTTAGACTCGATCGGTGGTGGATTTGCAGTTACTTTAGATGCAGAAACGGGCATTCCTAGGACCAGGTCTATGAATAAACCTTATACCTCGACCTGGGGATCTGGTTATGGCTATGGCCCGCATGCCAAAATAGGCAATCTATGCTTCATGCGATATCAAAAGGTCAAAACTGAATATCTCGATTTAGCTGATAGATATAAAACCTTAATGATCGCTGCTGCAGAACAATATCTTTTATCAGATCCCGATACATCTCAGCTACTAAAACCAAATGTTTTTGCCAGTGTAATTGAGTTGATGTTAAATAGTTTTGAATTGACCGGTGATCAAAGATTTTTCAAGCGTGCCAATTATTTTGGGCAGCTCGGTATAGAACTTTTTATAGATGATAAATCACCTTTGCCAAAAGCCACAAATCAACATAACCATTATGAAACGATAACTGGTGGACCTGCATTCATGAATGAATTACTAAAGATTCATCTTGCGATGAAGAGTTTAAATGACTACAAGTTTGAATAGCCTTTATTTTAAAAGTGAGACTAAAAATAATTGAATTTTTGAAGCGTGGGTTGAACATGGAAAAGGAAAGTGTTAGTAATCAGGAAAAACAATTTACCATAGAAAATTGCGTGAATGAATATTCTGAAGAAAAGTCCGATGAGACAAAATCAGGTCATAGATTTTGGTTTGCTGATAAGGATTTTATCGATGGCCGCACCTTGAAATTAAGCGCTGTAAAACCTCACGGGGCAACGCATCCGCCGCATAAACACGAGGTTGATGAGTTCTTTTTTGTTTTAGAAGGAAAAGCAAAATTCTATCTGGATGGAAAAACAAAAGTGGTAGGAGCATATACAAGTTTGTATTGCCCTTCAAACATTGAACACGGAATTAGCAATGCCGGAGATACTGAGTTGAAGTATCTGGTGATAAAATAATATCTTAAATAGTGTCTGTTTATAACGATGGTTTACAAATTAAAAAAAATACTTTTATTCCCCACCTTGGAGGGGCGCAGGGGTGGTACTTATAAATAAACCATTCATTTATTTGAATTTTGTAAACCTTACGGACAGGCGCTACCAATGTCATGGATTTAATACTTAAAATATTAAAGGGGACATAACATGAAACGAAGAAAATTTATTCAAAATTCATCAGCCGGATTAGGAACATTATTTGTCGCTTCTCCCAACTTTTCTTTTTCAAAAAATAGCAAAGTGAGTCAGGACGAACTGCCAAAATTTAAGGTGCGAAGACTAACAAACGGCCCCAAACACCATTTTTTCGGTTATTATGGGATGTCTCCATGGAATCGCTCGGAGTCAAAGATGGTTTGTCTGGAGTCCGGATTTCAAGATAGATTGCCAAATCCCGGTGAAACAGCTAACATTGGATTGGTTCATCAAGAAAATGGAAGGTTCGCACCTTTAACAAAGACTACTGCCTGGAACCTCCAGCAAGGTTCTTTAATTCACTGGAATCCGTTAAAGCCGGATTCAGAAATTATTCACAACGACCAGGAGGGGAAGGAACTCGTATCTGTAAAATTTGATGTGAATACTGGAAAGAAATCACTTTTGCCACGCCCGATAAGCGCTGTGGCCACAGAAGGGAAATATGCATTGAGTCTCACTTATGGCAGGGTGGGGCGACTGAGAAAAGTAGTGGGTTATGCTGATGCCAGCGATCCTTATGCAAATGAGGCACATCCTAATAAAGATGGCGTTTTCCTGATTGACTTAGAAACGAATGAAACAAAATTAATAGTTAGCATAAAAGAGGTGTTTGAGAAATCGGTAGCTGATTATCCGGCTTTAGCGAATAGGCACATGTGGTTTAATCACACGGTAATTAATCCTGCAGGCACCCGGTTTTTATTTTTGGCACGCGGCAGAACAGAAAAAGGAAATAGGGTTACCCATTTAAGTCTCAAACGCTTGTTAACCAGGTAATTAATTTGTATCTTATAGAAAAGATATTGCATATGAAATTACTAAAAGAATTGGACAGAGAAGCCTTCAAAACTAAGTTTGGGAC
>JAJRQT010000141.1 GCA_024280115.1 Bacteroidota bacterium
AAAGCCATTAGGTCCTGTCCATGCATAAGAAGCGCCAGATACCGCAGCAGCAGTGAGGTTGATTGTAGTTCCTTCACAGACAGGGCTGTTGCTACCGGCGGTAGGAGTAGTGGGAGCGGGAGAAACCGTAACATCCGTAGAAGAGGAGTTGGTACATGAACCGACAGTAGCGATGACATTATAAGTTCCTGCATGAGCAGATGTTGCATTTGAGATGCTTGGATTTTGGACATTAGCAGTAAACCCGTTAGGTCCCGTCCAGCTGTAGGAAGCGCCTGTTACCGCAGCAGCGGAGAGGTTAATGGTAGTTCCTTCACAGACAGGGCTGTTGCTTGCGGCAGTAGGGACGCTAGGCAAAGGATCAACGGTTACTGTTACACTTCCTGAAAGAGTTGTTGTTGAACCTCCAATATTATCCACTACACTTGTAAGCGTATATATCGTGGTAGTTGATGGACTAACCAATATGTTGTCGCCACTATTATATGAACTAATTACTGTCCCATCACCCAAGGTAACGGTATAAGGTGAATTACCACCAGGATCGTCTATTGTTACAGTTAAAGTAGCATTATCTCCCTCACAAATTGTGGCATCTCCAGTTATGGTAGCACTTGTTGGTTGTGCAAACGCATTGATAAAAGAAAAGTGACTAAAAAAAATAAAAAGAAATACCTTCATAAGATTCTTACTGGTTATAACCTCAGCATTCAGAAAAAATGATAGTTTATTCCAAAAAGCAGTAAATATTTCTAATGAAAAAGTGAAAATATGCTTCATAACTTTGGACACAATTATAACTTATTTATCTTTTAATTATTATTAAATAGGTTATGAGGGCTGCCTGCCACTGAATAAAAGTTTACTTTCTTAAATTCAAAAAGTCTTACTTTGTGACGAAAACGTAAATATTATTAATATTAACTATATATTTCACAACTTTTAATAAAGTAACATGCAACTCAATTAAAAGGTAAAAGTAACACAAAATTCTCTTTTTATATAATTATATTTATTTTATTTATAACTAAAATAAGTTAAGGTAGTGCATCAATACTTAGTATTTTTTTTATGGATATGCATTTTTACGGTTATTTATACCTATTTAGGGTATGGAATAGTTCTTTTGTTGTTGCTAAAAATAAAAGGAACATTTAAAGAAAGCAAAACGATTAATTCAAATAATATTCCCAATATTACATTGCTTGTCGCCGCATTCAACGAGGAAAGATTTATCAAAAATAAAATAGAAAATTCGCTTTCTCTCGATTATCCAAACGATAAAATTGAATATTTATTTGTTACCGATGGGTCAAATGATAAAACCCCGGAAATTATTGGGCAGTATCCGGAAATAAAGTTGATGCACTTACCGGAGAGGAAGGGGAAAATCGCAGCCATAGAGAGAGCAATGCCTCATGCCCACGGGGAAATAGTAGTTTTTACCGATGCTAATACGCTACTAAATAAGGAGGCCCTAAAAAATATTATCAGACATTTTTCTAATGAGAAAGTTGGTGTTGTTTCAGGAGAAAAACGAATTCTGGACATGAAAAATGATGAGGCAGTAGGAGCAGGGGAGGGATTATATTGGAAATACGAGTCAAAATTAAAGAAATGGGATGATGAATTATATTCTGTTATGGGGGCTGCTGGGGAATTATTTGCGATTAGGACTAAACTATTTGAGCATATACCCCACGATAGTTTAATTGAGGATTTTTATTTGTCTTTCAAAATCATTCAAAAAGGATATAAAATTGCCTATGAACCAGATGCCTACGCTTTAGAAGAACCAAGCGCTTCAACCAATGAGGAATTGAAAAGAAAAATCAGAATAGCCGCCGGGGGTATTCAATCTATAGTTCGATTAAAAGAATTGCTAAATCCATTTAAATATGGTGTCATCACATTTCAATACATTTCCCACAGGGTTCTACGCTGGACACTGGCCCCCCTGGCGTTACCGGTTATATTTTTAATTAATGGATTGTTGATAAATCATGGAATGTTGTACAAAGGACTATTCATCGGCCAGGTTCTGTTTTATTTCGCGGCCTTGTTGGGCTTTGTGCTTGAAAAAAAACATATCCGGTTAAAAGTGCTTTTTATCCCATATTATTTCTGCATGATGAACTATGCCGTTTACCTGGGATTTATGCGCTTTTTGAAAGGTTCTCAATCGGTACTTTGGGATCAGGCGGAACGAAGGCAATCTTAATCTTTCAAATAGAAATTTTTAATCTGATGGCAAATATGAAAGATATCTTCTTCTTTCAGCCCCGGATAAACAGGTAAACTCAATTCACTTTTACACACCTTTTCGGCAGCGGGAAAATTTTCTTTTTCGAATCCTAATGATAAAAATGCTCCATGGAAATGTATGGGTTTTTCATAATGAATTAGTGTTTCTATCCCTTTGGAGAAAAGAAAATTTCTCAGTCTATTTCTTTTCTTTGTAAGTATTGGAAAAATATGTCTAACATTTTTACAATCAGCACGTACATTTTGTAATTGAAGATCTCCAATATTCGCAAGTTCGGATGTGTATTTATTAGCAATCTCAATTCTTTCTTTATTCCATCCATCCAGGTATTTTAATTTTATCGATAGCAATCGTGCCTGTAATTCATCCAACCTGCTATTTATGCCCTTTAGCGAATAGTGACCATCCGGAGATTTTCCATAGTTTCTGAGCGTTCTTGCCTTTTCGGCCAATTCTTTTGAATTTGTCGTAATCAGCCCTCCGTCGCCAAATGCGCCAATATTTTTAGTCGGATAAAAACTAGTTGTATTTATTACCCCAATACTTCCTGTTTTTTGACCTTTATATTCAGATCCCTGAGCTTGGGCATTGTCTTCAATGATATGCAATTTATGCTTTTGAGTAATTGATTTTATACTGTCCATATCACAAGGATTTCCATATAAATGAACAGGAATTATCGCCCTGGTTTTATTATTGATTTTAGGTTCGATGTCTTTTGGATCTATGCAGAAAGAGTTATCATTAATATCTGCTAAAACCGGTGTAGCTCCAGCATTTATTACTGCAAGGGCGGTGGCAATAAATGTGAGTGCCGGAATAATCACTTCATCTCCGGGGCCGATATTCAAACACTTCATGGCCAATAATAGCGCATCATGACCATTGCCGACCCCAATGGCATAATTTATCTGATTAAATTTTGAATATTCCGTTTCAAATTTTTCAAGTCCCTGACCTGATATATATTTTTGGTCATCGTAAAATCTCTCGAATTCACGAACCATTTCAGTCTTCAATTCTGGGTGGATGTGTAGAAATGGTATGAATTTAACCATGCTCATTTGGCCAATAATCAATTAAAATGCCTGTAATATTTATGATCAGCCAGTTTGAGCATCGCTTCATCTCCACTGCTGTTTCCGTAGGCGTAAACCGGATTATAATCATCGATGTTCAGATAGGCTAAAATCCTGTTAACCTTTTCATTTCCAATACAATTGGCCGTGGCAAACCTGCCGGTAAATATCTGATTTTCAAATTCCATTTTCGTGCAAATGAGTTCTACACCCATGCTTTCAACCCATGGTTTTAGCCAAATATCCAGTGATGCCGAAATCACGACTATCCTATTGCCTTCTTTTTTATGATTATTGATTTCCTCGATAGCTTTTGGTAAAATAATAGATGGGATGATTTTTTCAGTAAAAGTAATTCCAAGTTGCCTTAACTCTTTGTCAGATTTTCCTTTAAATAAAAAAGAAAGCACCTTTCTCTTTGCTATTTCTCCTTCCTTTTTGATGAAAACATAATAGATGATTAAAGGGGAAAATAAGCCCATTACTAAGATAAAGCCCATTTTCCCGGAGGTAAATTTTATAAACTCCAAAAGCGAATCTTTACTTGTAATCGTACCATCAAAGTCGAAAAGCGCCAGCCCCTTACTCATTTTAGAGCTCGACAGTTTTACCGGTCCTGAATGACTCATCTGCCGCAAGTACAATATTTAAACTGTTTACAGCATCATCCATATGATCTGTGAGATCGATGTTGTTTTTAATAGAATTGAGGAAGAACTCCTGCTCCAGATCACAGAGTCCCTGGTGGTCCGGTTCATCTTCAGTGTTAATAATTTCATCTGGTATGGTAAATTCATCATTTTCATCCTTTTCAGAATAATGAACCTTCAATCTGTTTGTCTTAGTATGAGAATCAATATCGTCCGATCCTTTTTTTGATCCTTGCTCAGCATCCATGATGTTGACACAACCTTTTGGACCGATCACATCTTTTACAAAAAATGCCACTTCGCTCATCATAGGACCCCAACCGGCCTCGTACCATCCAACCGAGCCGTCTTCAAATCTCACCTGGAGCTGGCCATAATTATACATATCCTTGTCAATCTCATCAGAAAGTCTGGCTCCAATAGCGCTAACGGATATAGGTTTTGACCTGGTCATCTGACACATTATATCTACATAATGCACTCCACAATCCACTATTGGCGACATACTTTCCATAATTTTCCTCAGTGTATGCCAGGTTTTGCCACTGCTTTGCTGATTGAGATTCATCCTCATTACCAAAGGTTTGCCGAGTCCTTGTGCGATTTCAATAAATTTTTTCCATGATGGATGTACGCGGAGTATATAACCGACGACCAGCTTTTTCTTATGCTTTTTAGCCGTCTCTACCATAGATGTGGCATCCTTTAAATTTGGAGCCAAAGGTTTCTCAGTGAATACATGTGCACCAGACTCAAGTGCTTTCAGGGTCAGTTCTGCGTGTGTTGCCGGGTAGGTGCAAACAGCGACGGCATTAGGTTTTTTTGCTATCAGGGCCGTATCGAAATCATCGAATTGATCGATACCTCCCAATTCCTCAGATAGCTTTTCTCGGATTTCAGGATTTTTATCAACCAAACCAATTAAATCAAAACCATCCAATTTATGATAGGCTCTGGCATGCGAAGAACCCATGTTTCCACATCCAACAACAATTACACTTACTTTATCGCTCATTTGAATTTTATTTTATTTGCCAATATTTAAATTTAATAATTTTTCAATAGTCAACGGAATTGAATACTGAAGTATTCCCGATATTGTAGAAAAGTTGATTTAACTCGCAAACACTCAATGTGTGCGTGCTTTTTTTTTGCTAACCTAATACCATCCGTGTTTTTGTACAAGTTCTGAGAGCATTTTAATATTTGCAACAGGTGCTTTAGGTGCAATAGAACAAGCTGTGCTAAGAATGAATCCAGGATACTTCTTGCCGATATTTAGACGCTGTTTTATATCATTTTCAATTAGTTCCTGATCACCATTTAACAGCGTATTCACAGAATCGATATTTCCTTTAATAAACATTTTATCCCCAATTCTTTCAAAAGCGTTGCTGAGTTCCACATTGCCAATAGGTGGGGGATCTAGGCATTCCAAGCCCATGACTCCGGATTCAGCCATAATTTCTAATCGATCATCGATATGGCCACAGGTGTGCACATAGGTTGATATACCTTGTGATTTGATGACTGCAACAACTCTTGAAAGATAAGGAAGTTCATACTCCCGGTAGTGTTCCGGGGAAATAAAATCCATCCCGGCGAATGGAGATGATATTTTTATGGCATCGAGGTCATTATTGACAACCAGACCTTCAGCCATCCGGATTACTCCAATAGTGAATCTTTCAAGTACTTGCTTCACTTTTTCAGGATACATGATCATAGCGAGTAAGGCTTCTTCGTATCCTATATAATCAAGCAGATAGTCAAGTGGTGATGCAACTTCCCCATGAATGGAATATTCATCCCCCAGGGCTTGTTTTAGGATTCTGAATACGCGGTAAGGATCATTGTTGTCAATAAATAAATAGCAATCTTTCGAAGCAGGGATATAATCCAACATTTCAGGTATTTCATTAGGATCTAAAGATTCTATGTCTTTCTTGTTGGATTTATAGAATTTACCTATAGGAAGATCATCATCAACATAAATTTCTTTTCTGTCATCGTAGGTTGCTACCTCAATACCATCTATTTTTTCAATTTTGCGAATGCGATCCTTCCAGTTTTTGTACTGGCCATGGATTGAAACGAGAATACCATCGAAGATAAAACGTTCTCGCAAAATCATCAGCCCCTCAGCATATTTTTCAGCATCCAGCCAGAATTGCATTGGGGAAATGTCCGAGTCTTTTAGTTGCTGGTTTATAAAACCAATACTAAACTGACACATAAGCGGTACTCTATCCGGATGAGTCATGTTCATGGCGGCAGTCACTCGTTCTCTAGATGTCATTTTTTATAAATTTTATTTTATTTTTTTCAATAATTTTACGGATGATTCAACTAATTTTTCACCCTCACCTTCAGCAATCCTGCTTACTTCTACTTCATAAGCGCCATACTTAAATGCCTCCTTATTGGGAATATATCCAATGGAATTGTTGGACAATGTAATGATAAACGTGTGTTTGAAAGGTGACCTGTTTTTAATCTCCTGGCCGAGCTCCACAAATATTTCTCCTGGTAACGCAACAATTCCAACATCTCCCAGGCCGAAAGTAAGTACTTCTGCCTCAATAGGTTTACCTTTCATTTCTTGTATCTTTAGGATTTTCATCGCCTCTCTAATCTCCGGGGTTGAAGACTCATGATCAGATTCTTTTTTGGCATTAATTTTGGCGGCAGAGATTTCTTCCGTGGAGTATTCTGGTATTTTCAGATGTAAAATTTCATTACCGGAATTTAAACGATTTATCTCATTACTTTCCAATGCGGGGATTTCTCTGATAACGCTGGCAGCCAGTGCGAATCCAATCCTTTCAGCTCTTTCAAAACCCTTCAGAGTTTCCGGACTTTTTACATTAAAGTGATTAATATTTCCACAGGTACCCAGCCCAAAAAACACCATGGTCTCATCTCCTAAAACCTGCCTGAGTACCTTCCTCATAAAATATGGATAATCGGCTGAAATTTCTGTTCCACCTACTGTATCCAGATGCATGGCAAAATTCACTAATATCGCGATAGGTAGTCCATTGGGTGTTTCTACATATAATATACCAACGTCCGGATCTATCGGCCCCATAGGTCGTACAATATCCGGATTCAATGCGCCGGGATTAAATTTGACCGTTCCGTCTTTCATCATATAACGACGATGAAAAGACACGTTTTCTTCGGTCCCTACACCAGATTTGATTAAGGCAGGTTGTAAATTTTGCATGGCGATTTTCACGGCATCGTAAATTTTTACCGATAGCATTTTTTCATATTCTTCAGAGAAAGAAGGGCTTGTATGAGTATGGGTTGCCGATATCACAATGTTTGATGCAGGTATATTAAATGCCCCTTGGATTTTTATTGTTGCTTCCTTAAAACCAATAGGAGCGACATCAATAAGATCGACAATGACGAGTACCAGGGTATTATTTCCATCCTCAATCACCATGGCTCGGGCATATAATTCATCATGAACATTGGTAGCTAAACGCTCATAGTAATAACCTCTCAACGGAGTGCCCAATGGAGGAGTGACGTCCGTTTTACCGACACCTACCTTGAGTTGAGCATTTGACACGGTACTAAAACTTGCTATAAAAAATAATAGGGTTACCCATTTAGATCGCATTTGATTTAATCATTGCATAGCTCACAGGTTCATGTAGTACACATCTTTCAATAATTTTATCTAAGATTGAAATCCTATGATTTCTCCGGTTAAACC
>JAJRQT010000142.1 GCA_024280115.1 Bacteroidota bacterium
GGATTCTAAATTATTAACAAAGAAAGAAGAAACCGTCATGCCTGCCGGGGAGGGCTGGGGCAAAATAAAGGCACACAATTGCGGGATTAATTGCCACGGTAAATGGAAAACTTTAAAAATATAAACAGATGAAAAAATTAATATATTTAGTAACAGTAGGGAGTCTCATAGGAATAATTGGTTATGCAACCGGATGTCAACCATCTCCTTCGGTATCTATGAAATCAGGAGCCCAGATATGGGGCGAAACATGTTTGAGATGCCATAATGTAGCATCGCCGGATACATTCTCTGATGTAGAGTGGGACGTTGCCACAATGCATATGCAATTGAGGGCAAACCTGACTCCTGATGAGACAACAAAGGTGAAAGAATTTTTACAATCAGCGAATTAACTTAAATAATTCGGAGAATAACTATAAAAAACGCTTATCGATATTTTTAATTAGCTTACCATAAAGTGCGAATTTCAAAGAAATTTGCACTTTTGTTTTTCACGTTATTCTTTGTGAAATCATGGAGGATGTTATATCGAAAATGAATTAAATGGATGGATCAGTAATTAATCCAAGCCCTGGAAACCGATGAAATTACCTCCAGTGCATCCTTACTGCCATCAGCTTCACCTTTTTCAAAATCACCTTCACTAATTCCCATTTGATTGGTGACGTGTGCGAAACAAACAACAGATTTCTGTCGGGCTTTTGCAAAGGCATAAAGGGCTGCGGCCTCCATTTCTACAGCAATTATATTTTCTGAATGCGCGTTTTTTATCGCTTCTGACGTTTCTCTGAAAGGGGCGTCGGTGGTCCAGGTAGTGCCGCGGTAAACAGGAATAGATAGATCAGAGAAAGCATTATTGAGTAATGTTAATAGCTCTTTGGGAATTTCAGTATAATCGGAAGGGGGTAAATAATGATAACTCGTTCCTTCGTCTCTGTAAGCCTGTTCAATCAATACAAAAAATGGGGGTTTCTGCTCCGATTTCACTTGTCCTGAAGAAGTAATACTAATCAATAACTGGCAACCGGAAACGAACATTTCTTCAGCGAGCAATACGGCAAATGGAGCGCCGACAGCACAACCGATGATTCCGTATTCAACGTCCTCATGTTTAAAATTATATAGTTGAGTATGGTAGCATGCCCAATATGGGTTTAGTGATGCCCTGTTTGTGGAGAGTAAATTTCGGACGATGTCTCCATCAGGATCGAGAATGCAAATATATGGTATATGTCCTTCTGAAATATTTTTCTGCCTTCTTGCTTCTCTCAGCAAGTTTTCTGGGACAAACATAGAAGGCTGATCATATTTTTTTATACTCAAAATAGGTGGAAGTTTCTTCATGAAAAGTCTTTTAGGTTCAGTGGTTTTTTACTCTCTTATAATTTTTATTGAACAATTATGTGGTTTTGGTTTTATATACTGCCGGTTAATATGAATGGGTGTGCTACAAAATTCCCAAAATTTAATAAGTTCATTTTTTGTTTTACCCATACGCTAAATGGAGCCAAAAAATAAACTTTTTAAAAGCCCCCTTCTTCGCCGCCGCATAGCTTTAGCAAAGCACAGCAGGGGATTTAGGGGTAACAGCGAATTTTATCAACACCCATATGGCTTATTTATTTATAGAATAGATTTCGATTAGTAATGTTACCCATCTGTATTGTAGCGTTAAGACTAATACATAGAAGTTTTTACCACATCTTACGGACTCTTAATTTTTCCCGGTCAATTTTTTTCCCTACCAATCGTTCCCATAGCTTAATGCCTGCGAGCTTTTCTACCAGCGTTGTCGGAACCCGGAACTTATCCAATGATTTATTAGATTTTTCATTTGGTAAAACAAACGACCACATATGCAAAGTTCCTCTGTCGTTTTCGGTCAAAATGGATTTAAAATATGCATGTGGTACAGGAATGGTTACCTCGTTCGAGTCACCGGCTCCTATACTTACCACCGGCTGATCGAAATAAAAGATTGGTCCACATATAACGTACGTTTCCAGTATCTTAGGCTTAGCATCCAATCTCCTGACCTCTGTTTCCAGCGCCTTCCAGGTGTACCTGTTGAATTGCGGCTTCTGGGGAGTCATATTCGATAACAGGAATGTTTCGCTATTTTGCAATTCCGTTTCTAGCTTATCGGCACTGGCTACAAGGTGTCCCCTGTCATAGCCCGATCCGCTATAATCAACGAGGTCTGCACGAAAAATCTCTGGAATTCGATAGTCAGGGCGAAAGTTATCCGAGCGTTCTAAACCCATATTATCTGGATTTACAATTTCCAAAGCCCATTTTGCCTGACGGAAATAATATGAATAACCCAGTACATAGTGCCTGTTGAACATAATTTGGTCTGCCGCCGGCATCCCGTACCTGGTTTCGCGTCTTAAATTTGGTAAGTTCATGTGACTTTTACTTTTAGTGTTTTCGTAATAATATAATCAATAGCCAAGTATGATAATGGTTTGAATGTACAGAGTATTATCCGCTTAGACAAAAAAATGTACGGCGCAATAAAACTGACAACCTGTAACTGACAACCTGTAGCTGACAACCTGTAACTGGCAACTGGCAACTGTCAACTCGTAACCGGCAACCGGCAACCGGCAACTATATGAATATGTGCAAATTTGTATTTGCTGGAACGGAGTATTACTTTCAGGAAACGATATCGTATTGGTTATTATTGATTGAATTGTAAAACCAGAATGGCAACTGACAGGAATATTCAAAAATATATAGACCAGATCAAGGCTCTGGAAGCCCAACTTTCGAACCTGAAATTTAAATTGGAAGAGGCCGACACATTGCTGGAGGAGGAGCAAGGCCAGCGGCAGTTTTACCAATTGGTTACTGATTTTACCTTTGGCTGGGAGCTTTGGTTTGAACCAGGGGGCAAAATTAAATACTGTTCGCCATCCTGCTACGATCTGACGGGTTTCACAGCCAACCAGGTAATTACATCCGGAGGAATAGCGGATTTATTGATTTACGATTCTGACAGGAAGAAGTTTGAGGATTTTCTTACCCAGTCGCTCGATCAATTACTGATAAATCAGTCTTTGGAATTTCGCATTTTAACCCGTCACAAACAGTTGCGTTGGTGCTCCATGAATGTGCGTGGGGTGTATAATAAAGAAGGTCGTTATCTCGGGATCCGCGCTTCGGTTCACGACATCACCCACTTAAAAAGTGCCATGGGGCATATACACAATCTCTCTGCCGGGAAAGAAATAGAAAATCGGGCTAAATTAAGGTTTAAATCCGCGCTTGATTTAAAAGAACGTGAACTCGTTTCATTTCTACTACAGCTTTCTAAAAAAAATGAATCAATTGCCGTTATTATCAGGAAGCTTAAAAAATTATCATCGGGCAGTTCAAAAAATATCCGGCAAGAAGTTGCCCAGTTGCTGGAAACTTTGGAAAATGTTCCGGGGATACCTGTGGATTGGGATATGATCATAATGCAATTGGAAAAGCTGCACCCTGATTTTTTGGACAGGCTTCAGAAAAGGCATCCTAATCTCACTCCCAATGAAAAGAAATTGTGTACTTATCTCCGGCTTGAACTTTCGAGTAAGGAAATCTCCGGATTGCAGAATGTTATTCCTAAAAGTGTGGAAATAGCCAGGGTCAGGTTGCGAAAGAAATTAAAACTCTCCCATGATGTCCGGCTATCCCGGTATATCAGTCAATTATAATATGAGTTCATTATTAGGTTTATATCATAAAAAGATATTTTTTATGATAGGTTATTATTAATGTTAAAATATTAAAAATCAATCTATCATAAATTTAATGTAGTGTTATATTATTACTGATTAATATAATTGTTAGGTTTTATTAGGAGTCGTTGTTTTCTTTTCAATTAAGTTTGACCATCAAACAGATTAAAACCTCATGTCTAAAACTTCAGATAACAATTATTACCGACCTTTGATCGATGAAGAAATCGGTCAACTGGTTTACCAGGGATGTTCTTCCACGGATTGGAGCCTGATTAAAGTTTCCCGTGATTTTCTTCCTGACGATATCGAAAACTGCAAATTTACAGGCCATATCCGTTTAAATAGCTTTAATAGTTCTGTGGAGTTGGTTGGGGGAATTACTTTTAAAACCGGAATTTACAATGCATGGTTGCACAATTGCGAGGTAGGGAAGGATGTCCTTATTCACAACGTGCGGAGCTATATTGCGAATTATAAAATTGGTGATGGAGTAGTAATTCATAATATTACCACATTAGCTGTTGATGGCGAAACGACTTTTGGAAATGGCGTGAGAGTTGAAACTATCAATGAATGTGGTGGGCGGGAAATCCCGATCTACGACCACCTTTCAACTCATGTCGCTTACATGATGGCTTTGTACAGACATCATCCGAAATTAGTTTCTGCTTTAATTAAAATGGTTGACGAGTATTCGGATTTTGTGAAAAGTGATACAGGTGAAATTGGCGCCAATTCGAAAATTATCAACTGCAATACCATATTAAATGTGAAAATGGGGCAAGCCACTGTTATAGATGGGGCAAAAAAACTTAAAAATGGAAGCATCAACAGTAATTTTGAAGCGCCGGTCGAAATCGGTGAGGGTGTGATTATGGAAGACTTCATTGTTTGTTCAGGAACCAGAATTACCGATGCTACATTGGTTTCGAAATGTTTTGTGGGTCAGGGTTGTGTCCTTGATAAACACTATTCAGCAGTCCAATCATTATTTTTTGCCAACTGCCAGGGATTTCATGGAGAGGCTTGTTCTATTTTTGCCGGCCCATATACGGTTACACATCATAAATCTACATTGTTGATCGCCGGAATGTATTCGTTTTTAAACGCCGGGAGCGGTTCCAATCAAAGCAATCATTTGTACAAACTGGGGCCGATTCACCAGGGAATAATGGAGCGTGGGGCAAAAACAACCAGTGATTCTTATATTTTATGGCCATCGAGGGTAGGGGCATTTTCACTCGTTATGGGGCGTCATTATAAACACTGCGATACAACCGATTTCCCATTTTCATATATCATTGAAAGCAATGATGAAAGTATCCTTGTCCCCGCCATAAATCTGAAAAGTATTGGTACCATTCGCGACTCCAAAAAGTGGCCCAGGCGTGACAATCGCAAAGATTCCAATTTGCTCGATTTAATCAATTTTAATTTGCTGAGTCCATACACTATTCAGAAAATGATCAATGGCAGAGAGAAATTGTTGGCAATCCGGAATACTTCGGGTGAATTCGCCACTGAGTACAGTTACGAGAAAATGAAGATCAAGAAAAAAGCGCTCGACCGTGGGATTGTTCTTTATGAAATGGCCATCTGGAAGTTTTTAGGAAACTCATTGATCACTCGTCTTTTGGGAAGGGATTATGAAAATAATGGGGATATACAAGAAGCCCTTAAAAATGACACCTCCATGGGGAGCGGAAAATGGGTGGATCTTTCAGGATTAATTTGTCCCTACGGAGCTTTGGATATTTTGATGAAATCTATAGAAACTGGTGAAACCAGCTCGCTTGAAGAAGTAAATTCTGCTTTGATTTCACTGCATAAAAACTACTACAATTATGAGTGGACATGGTCATTGGATGTTCTGGAGCAGTTCTATGGCAAGAAAGCAGATCAATTTACGGCTGAAGATGTTATTGCAGTTGTCGAAAAATGGAAAGATAGTGTACTGGAAATCGACAGGTATTTATATGAAGATGCAAAAAAAGAGTTTTCATTAACGAAAATGACCGGCTTTGGAGTGGACGGACAGAATGGAGCCAGGGAACAGGACTTTATTCAGGTTCGTGGAGAATTCGAAGAAAACGAAACAGTAAAAGCTATTAAAGTTCATATGAAAACTAAGGAGGAGCTCGGAAGAGATCTTATAGAACGAATGAACAAATCTATGCAAGTATCAACACCTGTAAATTCATAAAATATGTGTGGAATAGTAGGATATATTGGTGAAAAAGAAGCGCTTCCAATTTTATTAAAAGGATTGAAGCGATTGGAATACCGTGGCTACGATTCCACCGGGGTTGCTCTTTTGAATGGTCATATAGAAAACTATAAAAGAAAAGGTAAGGTAATGGACCTGGAGGAATTTGTTCAATCTAAAAATACCTTTGCAAATATTGGAATCGGACACACACGCTGGGCGACACATGGTGAACCAAGTGATGGAAATGCTCATCCCCAGGTGTCAATGAATGGAACATTCTCCGTAGTGCATAATGGAATTATTGAAAATTATTCAAAATTGAAGGAGGATCTGGTGAGTAAGGGATATTCATTTCAAAGTGAAACTGATACGGAAGTACTTGCCAATTTAATTGAACTATTTTACAACCAGGGTGAGGAAATATCTGCAGAAACATCGGTTCATCTGGCACTTTCAAAAGTGGTTGGGGCTTACGGAATTGCAGTATTGTGTAATAATGAGATTGATAAAATAATAGTAGCCCGTAAAGGCAGTCCGCTTGTAGTTGGCCTGGGTAACAGAGAGTATTTTATTGCGAGCGATGCAACACCGATTGCCGAATTCACCAGCCAATTCATTTTTTTGAATGACGATGATGTGGCGGTTATTCAAAAAAATAACTTTACGTTGAAAAATATTCAAAACAACCCGGTTTCAATAACCGTGAGCAATATTGATTTGGAAATAGGGGAGCTCGATAAAGGGGATTTTGATCATTTTATGCTTAAGGAGATTTTTGAGCAGCCAGATACTGTGGAGGAAACATTCAGGGGTAGGCTAAAATCTGATTATCCGGAAATTGTATTGGGAGGGTTACTACATGTTTTTCCTGAAATTGTTAATGCAAAGCGGATTGTAATAGTTGGTTGCGGAACCTCCTGGCATGCAGCCTTAATTGGCGAATATTTACTTGAAGAATATGCACAAGTTGCGGTAGAGGTGGAATACGCCTCAGAATTCAGATATCGGAAACCTGTACTCAGTAAAGACGATGTTGTATTGCTGATCAGTCAGAGTGGCGAAACGGCCGATACGCTGGCGGCACTGCATTTAGCTAAAGAAAAGGGTGCGATGGTTCTTGGAATTTGCAATGTGGTCGGTTCAACCCTGTCGCGAGAAACCGATGCCGGCGTATATACACACGCCGGGGTGGAAATTGGTGTAGCTTCTACAAAGGCATTCACAGCCCAGGTGACCGTCCTTACCATGTTTGCATTAAAACTGGCAAAAGCTAAAGGAACAATTTCTGATTCAGAATATGGGAAAATAGTGAAAGAATTAGCTGAAATCCCGCAAAAAGAACGATTGATTTTACAAAGCAATGATGCCATAAAACAAGTAGCAGAAAAGTACAAAGATGCCGTAAATGCACTGTATTTAGGACGCAGTTATTTATTCCCGGTAGCCCTGGAAGGAGCGTTGAAACTAAAAGAAATATCCTATATTCATGCCGAGGGTTATGCTGCCGGTGAGATGAAACATGGACCTATTGCCCTGGTTGATGATAATCTGCCGGTGGTTGTGATTGCCCCACATGATGCGTATTACAATAAGATTGTGAGCAACATCCAGGAGGTGAAAGCGCGTAAAGGAAATGTAATTGCTGTTGTAACTAAGGGTGATACAGCTTTAAAGGAATTGGCCAATGATGTTGTGGAGATTCCAAAGTCGCATCCCGCATTGGCTCCGCTTCTGGCGGTTTTACCATTGCAGTTGCTGGCCTATCATATTGCTGTATTACGAGGATGCAATGTCGATCAGCCCAGAAACCTCGCCAAATCCGTGACAGTGGAATAATTTTTACTTATAAATATAACAGCCGCCTCAATCCTCACCGTCACTCTGATCCCGCTTTTTGCAGGAGAAGAGCATGCCTACCGCCCAATGCCAATAAGTTAAGCTTTCCGTCACTGCGAGCTTGCCTGTCGCAGACAGGCGTAGCGTGGCAGTCTGTATAGTTGAACCAAAATGCTCCAAATTAGAGATCGCTTCGTTCCTCGCGATGACGTTCGGTGCTTAACTTATTGAAATGAGCCTGTTTGGTAGGCAGGCTTGAAGGTTTGATTGCGAAAAGTATTGTTTACTTGATATGCTTTATATTAGAAAAGTAGAAATAATTAATCTGAGAATCTGTGGCATTATGATTTTATCTGCACAAATCAACGACCCCCTATTATCTTTTGGATTTCCCAGGTTATATCTGCTAAAATATTGGATCAACTCTAAAACCTGGGAGATGTTAATTGAAAATAATTAGTTCAAATTTTAAGGCGGGTGGGTATTTCCAAAATCAGTGTGGATCAGGACGGGTTGTGCGCTGGCAGGCATTTTAAAATGTTCTTTTATTAACCATATTCTTTCACTATCCTACTACAGAACATTTTACGAAGGGTGGGCATGTGCGGCCTGAGCGTGTGCTGATCTTTGATTTTGGTGTCTTTTCTTTTTCGTTCTTTTTCTTTGGACAAGAAAAGAAAAAGGACATACCAACTTAATGTCAAAACGTTAATTTATCTTTCCAACCAGAAATACCGATTGATTTAAAATATTTGTAATTGTTTTATAATTTGAAAATCTTCATTTTGTTTAAATATTTACATCAAAATTGGTTTAATGACGAACCCGTCCGGGCAGGCAGATATAAAGGGCGATTGAAAGGAAAATATTATAATAAAAATAGAGAAAGAGAAGGTAGAGAAATATTTAATGAAAAGATTGAGACTAGTAATGTCAAAAGGTTAAAAATATTGTAGCATTAAATCATTATAGCATTTACTCATTTCCACTTTAAAATGAATAGAATTTAAAAACTTATTATCACCAATGAAATCACATATCTCCAATAAACAATTATTTCAAATGCATGTGGCACAAACAAGCGCTTACCCTATGGAAGTTGAGATTGTGCATGCAGAAAATATTTATCTCCATGGCGCCAATGGGGAAAAATATATTGACCTGATATCCGGAATTTCGGTGAGTTCTTTGGGGCACAACCATCCCAGAATTGTGGAAGCTGTAAAAGAGCAAGCGGACCGTCATATGCATGTGATGGTCTATGGAGAATTTGTTCAAAATCCACAGGTAAAATTAGCAAAGGCCATAAGCGATACACTTCCCGATCCTTTAGATAATGTTTTTTTTGTGAATTCCGGGAGTGAAGCGATTGAAGGGGCCATGAAACTGGCTAAAAGATACACGGGTAAATATGAAATAATATCTTGCTACGACGCCTATCATGGTTCTACTCATGGGACATTATCCCTGGGGACGAGAGAAGATTTCAAGCAGGCGTTTATGCCTTTGATGCCCGGGGTGAGTCACATCAGGTTTGGAGACGAAAATGATTTAGAATCCATAACAAGTAAAACCGCCGCTGTAATTATTGAAACAATTCAGGGAGAGGCTGGTGTGCGCATTGCTTCGAATTCATATTTCAAAAAACTGAGAGAAAGGTGTTACCAAACAGGAGCATTGTTGATACTCGATGAAGTTCAGACAGGGTTTGGCAGGACTGGAAAATTCTGGGGATTTGAGCATTATGACATTGTTCCCGATATCATTACCGCAGCCAAAGGAATGGGAGGAGGGATGCCAATCGGTGCTTTTATTTCATCAAAAGAAATTATGAGCGCTTTGCAAACAAATCCTGTTTTGGGACATATTACCACTTTCGGAGGGCATCCGGTTAGTTGTGCCGCCTCACTGGCGATGCTGCTAGAACTCGTTGAAAGCAAAGTTTACCTCGAAGTTGAAAGGAAAGCTGGTATTTTCAGACAGTATCTGAAACACCCAAAAATCAAAGAAATCCGAAGCGTCGGTCTGATGATGGCTGTAGAATTTGATTCCTTTAAACAGGTTTCATCGATTATTGAGAAATCAGTCAAATTAGGCTTGATCACAGACTGGTTTTTGTATTGTGATTGTGCCATCAGAATTGCTCCGCCCTTGATTATTTCAGAGGATCAAATCATTGAGTCCTGCAATATCCTATTGAAGGCTATAGAATCATAGGTAGTCCTTGCCATACTATTTAGAGTCTGAACATAATGTCCGATCTCTGCGTTACGCCTGCCTGCGGTAGGCAGGCTTGTATCTAAGAAACTCATTTACGTACGTAAACTCCGTTTTTTAGAAACTGCACAAGCCTTGATCTCGAACATTCTGAACAAACTCTGACTTTATAGACAGGCTCTATTTACTATAAATTTATACAAACCTGTCAGATCTTCTTTCCATTCGATAGGTATGTGACTCGTTTATTGTAATCAGGAACTGATTTAAGGTATTTACAAACATTGTCTGGAAATAGTAGTAGTAAGACCACGGAGATCTGCCGGTAGGCAGATATCGCACACGTAGCAGTAAATATCATTAAACGTATTGAAAGTCGCCTCGATTCAGTAAATTTAAATCAAAAGATAAAATGGAAATAAACTCCATGGAGTTTAGCGAATTGTTGGCGTTCATTGCGAACCAGTACACCTGAAAGAAAAATTATGAAATGAAATATATTATAGATAAGGAAATAAACCTAAATGACAATGATTCATTAAATAGTAAAAGTTATGCAGAAACATTACAGAGTACTATTTTAAACACAGATAAAGATAATTCTTTTACAATTGGACTTTTTGGAGAATGGGGAAGTGGAAAATCATCAATTGTTGAAACAGCTAAATCTGAACTGGAATCAGACAATAACCAAAAAATAAAATTTGTTATTTATGATGCTTGGAAATATGCCAATGATAGTTTTAGACGAATGTTTCTCTTAAAAGTTCAAAAGTCATTGGGTTTTGAGAAATCTGATTTGATGAATTCCTTTTACCTCAATGAAAGTGAGGATGTTGAGATTAAACACAAACTGAGCCCTACAAAACTTTTTTTAATTGTATTAGTTTTAGTTGCAGGTCTTATTATTATTAATACTGTTCCAATAGACTCTGATGGATTTAAAATTTCGCTTGCAATATTAATTAGTTTTATAGGTCTGTTTGTAACAATCTTCTTTAAAGTATTTGACGAATTTAAGGTAAATATACAGAAACCACATCTTTTTGCACCAGAGCAATTTGAAGATTGTTTTAAAGAGATGATTTTAAAATCAACAAAGAATGAGAGTTATGCAGAAAAAGCCTTTAGCTGGGTTTCAGTTGGCAAGTTTGAGAAAGGTATTGATAAATTAGTTATAGTAATTGATAATATTGACAGGTGTAATAAGGAGTTAGCTTACGAATTATTAACAGACACTAAAAGTTTCTTGGGACAAAGTAACAATGTAATATTTTTGATACCAGTTGACGATGAAGCATTAAAGAAGCATATAGTTAATTCTAATACTAATAACAAAGAAGCAGAAGAGTTTCTGAGAAAATTTTTCAATGTAACAATTCGTATAAAGCCACTAAAATCCATTGAATTATTTGATTTTGCAAACAATCTAAATAATTCGAACAAACTTGGCTTAAATCCCGATACTATTGATATAATTTCACGAGAATACGCAACAAATCCAAGGCGTATAATTCAGTTCTTTAATAATTTACAGGCTGAACTTCATAATTTTTCTCTAAATATTAGCCCTGAGTTCTCAAAGGAAAATGAAAGTTTAATATGTAAACTGCTTATAATAAGGGAAGAGTGGGCTGATTTTTACAAACTCATTTGTTTTAATCCACATAATTTAAATGGGATTAGTAATGAAAAAAAGAACCTTCTTAAAGAGAGTCCAGAATTGGATTTATTTCTTGAAAATACAACAGCAATATCTAAGAGTATCAATCATTCTGTTATTGAAAAAGCTCTTTCAAATGGTAAGAACTTCTCTGGCATATCAAATGAGCTACTTATTAAATTCCAAAATTCAAAGTTATCAGAGATTAAAGACTATTTCAGTAATGAAGAATACGATAATCAACTTGTACTGAAATTCATTATTGAAGAATTAAGAAGTGGTACTAATAGTAAACGATTTAAAACTCAAACCCTTCGTATGTTCAATGTCCTCTTGCTAATGAACGAAGTACGCCAATTTGATATATATGATAATAGAAGGATTCAAAATATAATTGATGGAAAAGTAAATGAATTTGTTGGAGATATTGAGGAAACAAAACTTCTTGCTTTGTATTCTGAGTCATTATTTAATCAAGGCATTAGCTATCTTGCTGATTTCTTAATTGAATTAATGAAAAATGAATTTGAGAAGGAAGATGAACAAAATCAATTCAACAATTTTGAGATTAAATTAATAAGATCATTTGTTGGTTATGTTTTTAATGAAAAGCTAATAATTAGAATTAGAAAACCATACACTACATTTTTTAAGAATCAAGAAGACACTCTTGTTGCATTTGTTGATAAGGAAAACATTAATTCATTAGTTACAGAGGAAATATTCAAATTTATTTTGAGTAAAATTGAAATAATTAGTAAGGAAGACTATTGGTTTGAGGATGTTCGTTTTACTGTTGATAATAAAGTTCTTGGAAGTGTTGAAAATGAAGCTTTTTTTGAAAGGTTAAATGTGATTAAACCAAATTTTACGAATCTTAATGCTGTTCAAATTACCGATATTCTAAAACAGATTATTCTTGTGCTTTCAAAACTTGATATGAGAAAGCAAAAAGACAAATCTCAATTTATTGCTTTTTTCAAGAAAATATTTGCTGATCGTAATGTTAATAATCGCAATGTAAACTTCTTAAGCGAAGCATTAAATACTACTGAGCACATTGAAATAATCGTGGATTTTCTATATTGGTCTTATCGCGTTGGTCATCACTTTAATGAAACAGCACCATACTTTAATCAAATTGCAAACTCTAATATCACAAATCGCAATATTATTAATAAGGTATTTTTAAAATTACAAAAAGAGAATGGTTACACACTTATACCGCTTCATGATGTTATTCTTTCTGACAAAACATATTCAGAAGTAAGTTTTACTCTACTTGAATATATTTTTCGGTCTAAAAATGATAAAGAAGAATATAGGTTAGACTACACTAAACTCGATTCAAAGATTAAAGAAATGTCAAATCACATTTTTGAAGAATCTGATAAACTTGAACCAATTACAAATTTCTTTGAAAAAATGATTGATGTAATACCTTTCAAAGAATCACTATCGGACATCATCTCATCTCAAAGCAAAGTTAATATTTTATTACTATCAATAAAACTTCAACACTTGGCATTTGATAAGATTACAGAAGGAGACATGTTATTTGATTATGAGGACAATATTGAATTATTAAATGCAATTAGTGAGTCTGGAGAAAAAAGACACAAAATCAAACTCGTAAACGTTATAGTAAGGAAAATTCCAAAAAAAGACACGCAAGATGATGCATTTACGATTTTAGAGCATTCTTCTGGTTTTAATAAAAGAGATACAGGAAAGATTGTTAAACTTTTGGAAGAATTTTCAGATAATGAAGAATTAGCAGAAAGAGTGTCAAAGATAGTTATATCTCTAAAAAGCAAGCAAATAAACAAATGAGAGAAATAAACAACGAAACACTAATAATATGAAATCAAATTTAAGTGGGGCCGGAGGATCCTACTAAATTTTTAGATCGATAAAGCATTGGATCACAAAAAAGCATATAAAATCCATAGATTGCCTGTTTTAAAAGGATTGTGGACAGACTTCCAGGGTTTGAATGTAAGTCGATAATGCGCCAGAGATTACTTCGGCAATGCTCCGTGCCCCAATAAATGCAGTGATCTGTTTGAGTCTCTGCCGGCAAGAGGCCCGTCCGCATGCCCAATTATTTCTACCCCTTCACGGCATTTTAAATTGAGCCCTGACTACTTGCTTCCGGGTACCGGGTACTGGCAACCGGCAACTGGCAACAGGCAACAGGCAACAGGCAACAGGCAACTGGCAACCGGCAACTGGCAACCGGCAACCGGCAACTCGTAACAATTTTATTCTACACCATCAATAATTTGGCGCTCAGGACTCAACAACCGTTTTATTCTGCGGATCCCATTTTAAATATTTCCTTTGACGCAATGATTCAACGCCCATCATACAAGCTACAACGCCGTAAAATCCAAGTTTTTGATCGCACTTTAGGGCTTCGTTTTTTCTGATAGCGGCTTGTAAATTCCGGTGGTGCAGTGTGATGTCCTCAGCTCCATGTTTTTTATAGGTATATAATCCTTCGCTTTTTATATTTTCACCGGTACCGCTTATGACGGCTTTATTTGTCGCTTCCTGCGGTGCAATCGTGAATCCATCTCTTGTAAATTCAAGTGTTGCTTCATGCCCCCTAATAACGTGCCGGATCGGCATATCATTTGCGAGAGAGGATACGAGAAGAACGGTCATTTTTTCAGGATAATCCAGCATCATGTTAAATGTATCAGGTATTTCGGCTACGCTGTTGGTAAAATTCCATTTACCACCCGTCCCGACAACATATTCAGGAAATGCTAATCCAACCGCCTTTATAATCCTGGTTAACCGGTGAATAAATAGATCAGTCGCGATACCTCCGGAATAGTCCCAATAACGCCTCCATTGGAAATATCTTCTGGGGTCCCAGGCACGTTTGGGAGCCGGGCCCAGCCATGCTTCCCAATCCAGATTAACGCCTGGTTTGGCATCAGGATCAATTTCATACGCCCAAAAATCATCCATATAATTTCTGGAATAATCGATGTGGGCCATGACTACCTTACCGAGCGCACCTTCCTGAATCATTTTATGTGCGGTTTCATACGAATCATCCGACATACCTTGTACACCAACCTGTAACTTGAGATTAGATTGGGCTATTTTTTCAGCGATATCTTTAGCTTGTACGACTGTATGTGTCATCGGTTTTTCAACATAAATATGCTTCCCGGCATCGATGGCGTCCAGGGTCATTTGGTAATGCCAGTGTTCCGGTGTCGCTATGAGCACATAGTCAATATCCTTCAAATCTAAAAGCTCATGATAATCCACAATGGCCTGAGCTTTAGTCAATTCTTTGGCCTTTTCTAGCCTGTTTGAGTAGATATCACATACGGCCGCGATCTCAATATTATCCTCATTTTTCATTTTCAGCAAAGCATTCATGTGGTTATTGGACATGCCACCACACCCAATAACACCAATGTTAAGCCTTTCGTTTGCACCGATAATCCGTGAATAACTTTTCGCCAGCATATCAGCGCTGCTGCCAAATGCGGCTAATCCTGCTGTAGTACCTGCCAATCCCTTGACAAATCCTCTTCGTGTGATATTTTTTCTTTCCATTTTTTTATTATAAAAGTGATTGATTCTAAATCCTATAAGTGACTCTACAATAAAAAGGGTAGCCACTAAAACAGTCAATTTACCCATTAGATCAGCTAAAAACAAACACTAGCCAATCAAAGGTCCCCTATATCAATTCAAGGGGAGTTCTTATTTTTAGGCACTGAAAACAACTTAGGGGCAACGGCCCGAATAGGTGATAGTTCAGAACGAAGTGCAACGAAGTCCTGAGTCAAAGAAATCGTTTAAAATAAACTCTGAAAGGGTGACAGATAAATATATTCAGAAAGCGCCTGTGATATTGTTCTTCCTTATACGTGGTTCGTGCATTGCGAATATTTACTTTGGATAAACGCAGTGCTATGTTTTTTGTAGTTGCTGACATTTCGGACTTTCAGCCCTTTTCCAGGAATTAATTAAAGTCTCAGGGCTCGTTTATCTTCGCCCTGAGCTCTTATTAACCTGATTGGTATTAAATATTTGCGTAACCTCCAAAAACCCACGTCTAACCCCTCCAAGGCGCCTACGCTAAAGCTTCAGCGACAGCGTGGAGGGGATAATTCTTGTTTAAAATGAACTTGTCATATTCAATGATCGCCGGATTAATAGTACGAAGTACAGCGGACAAGGGCTTGCGCAGTTTCTTAAAAACGGAGTTTACGCATGGAAATGAGTTTTTCAGAAACAAGCGTAACGCAGAGATCGGACATTATGGACAGACTCTAATTAATTGCGATTTGCCCATCATTAAAATCATTGGTTTGGCTATATTTGCGGCTTGTTTTTGAAAATAGAATATAATGAAAGACTTTTTTGAAGAACTAAAGTGGAGAGGGATGGTCCACGACATCATGCCCGGAGCTGAAGATCAACTAAAAAAAGAAATGACAACAGCCTATATTGGTTTTGATCCTACGGCTGATTCACTTCACATCGGAAGCCTGGTTCAGATCATGATATTAGTTCATTTTCAAAAAGCAGGTCACAAACCACTTGCGCTAGTCGGTGGAGCCACCGGAATGGTTGGAGATCCATCTGGAAAATCCAAGGAACGCAATTTGTTATCTATGGAGCGCCTTCAGCACAACCTGGATTGTGTACAGGCCCAGCTAGAAAAATTTCTCGATTTTGACTGTGGAGAAAACTCTGCTGAGATGGTAAATAACTATGACTGGTTTAAGGATATTAGCTTTCTTGATTTCATCAGGGATGTTGGCAAACACATCACAGTAAATTATATGATGGCCAAAGATTCTGTGAAAACAAGGCTGGAGACGGGGATATCATTTACAGAATTCAGCTATCAGTTGGTGCAGGGCTATGATTTCTATCATTTATATAAAAATAAAAATTGTAAAATTCAGTTGGGAGGTTCAGATCAGTGGGGAAATATTGTAACCGGAACTGAGCTTATTCGAAGGATGGATGGCGGCGAGGCATATGCCATTACAACTCCACTCATCAAGAAAGCTGATGGGACAAAATTTGGCAAAACTGAAGGAGGGAATGTGTGGTTAGATAAAAAGCGCACTTCTCCATACAAATTTTACCAGTACTGGATCAATTCGTCAGATGAAGATGCAAAGAACTACATCAGGATCTTTACGCTAAAATCCAAAGAGGAAATTGAGGATTTGGAAAAAGAGCATGATGAAGCTCCTCATCTGAGATTACTTCAAAAAGCCATAGCTGAAGACATCACATCGAGAGTTCATTCAAAAGAAGAGTTGGATAAAGCAATTCACGCCTCTAAAATTCTTTTTGGTAAATCAGCTACTGATGAAATAAATAATATTGACGAGGATACTTTACTTTCTGTATTTGAAGGCGTACCAAAAATTGATATTCCAAAAGCTGATTTAGAATCAGTTTTAAATCCGATAGATTTTTTATCTGAGATTACCTTAGGAGAGATCTTTCAGTCAAAAGGAGAAGCCAGGCGAATGATACAGGGTGGGGGAGTTTCCATAAATAAAGCCAAGGTTCAAAAGATAGAGGAAATGCCTGAGATCAATCTGCTTCAAGAGAAATACATCCTGGTTCAGCGAGGAAAAAAGAACTATTACCTCATTGAGGTTAAGTAATCAGACCCATTCGGGGAAATCAAACTCCAATTTTTATTCTTTGTTGCCCGTTGCGAGTAAGCCTGTAACTTGTTATGGTATAAGTTTGAATTGTAATCTTAACAGCTGTTGTTTATTGTTGAAACCTATACTCCCGGACTATTTTGGATCAACTTTAAAACATGGGAGATTAACTGTAAAATGAAACGCAATCATAATATGCATGATCTATCAATGCTAAAGTATATCGCATTTATTTTCGAGCAAGATAATTTATCGTTTTTCATTTCTTTTCCATTCGATGAAAAGAAACGAAACAAACCTGCCTGCCAAGCGCAAGCCACTGCAACGGCGGGCAGGGAAAAATCTATTCAAAACAATGCTTCCGCGCTCCTTGCCTGCACACCCCCCATCGGTCGCCATAGGCTTGCCGACGGCGATGCGCTGTTTTGACTGGCCAACGCTTTTAACAGAAGGAAGAATTTTGAATGCGTTTCTTTATTGAAATTTTATGAAGATGTCCTCTTTTTTATTGTCCATCTAAAAATACAGTGTTTAATTCAGAATGGTTGTTTTCAAGCCTCGCCTTCCTTAGTACGAAGTACGGCGGACAAGGGCTTGCATAGTTTCTGAAAAATGGAGTTTACGTACGTAAATGAGTTTTTCAGAAAGGAGCGTAACGCAGAGATCGGACATTTTGGGCAGGCTCTATTTCTTTGTATAATCATTCCTGATGATCTTATCAAACACTTCCCAGTGAGCATCGGTCATTCTGCCAGGGGTAAAAAGGCAGATTCCGGCTGCGCCATTCTCCATAGAACCTCTGATAGCAACTTCCATTTCTTCCGGAATTAATCCATGGTTTTCCGGATCATTTTCTTCTGTTTTATTCTCTGGATTTGGACAAATAAATAAGCCACTGTAGAGGGGGATTTTTCCGTCTAACGCAGTAACACCCTCTTTGGTGACCTCACCAACCCATTCCGGTTTTTCCAGATAGAAATCATTGTAGTTCATCGGGAAAACTGCATCGAGATCCCACTTATCCCATTCCTGGCGGGTCGTTCTTTTTGCTACTGAATTTGGCCCCGGAAACACAGCAGCATTGATTTGTTTTCCTTTATCATGCACAAGGACAGCTAATCTGTTGACTATGCTTGTTATAAGATCATATCGAAATTGCTTCCATTCCTGGACCTGTGAAGGGTCTTCTACTGATTTGATGTCAATGCCGGTTTTATCTTTAAAATCACTGACACATTTATCGCAATAGCAATAGTCATATTCAGGGTATTCTCTATCCATGACCAATCCGTATTTATCCCAAAGTCCTTTGCCGAGGATTACATCGGGAAACCGTATATAATCCAGGTGGATACCGTCCACCTCAGGAACATCAGCAATTGCGCCATACATTTTGGCTAAAAATTCATAGACTTCTTCACGGTTAGGACAAAGAAATTTATAGTAATCAACATAGGCGGGTTTGTCATAAGCTGATTCTCCTTTTCCATTGATCGCGTACCATTCGGGTTTTAGTTTTGGATTCTTTGCCTGAACCATGGTAGGAATCCAGGTGTGAAATTCCAAACCTGCTCCTTTTGCAATTTTACCTACACGATGATAGGTTTCAGGATTCTGCCCCCCATTGTACATCACCCCATCAATTCCCCTGATTTTTAAAGTGTCAAATTGATTCTTCAGCTCCTGATCAGTTAAATTATCAGGACCGCCCATCCATCCGTAAACAGGGATTTTATATTCCTGAGGTTTGCTGCATGAAAATATTACAAAAATCGAAAGAAGGAGGAATAAATTTTTCATTATTAGGGTTTTAAAAAGTGCATTTTGATATTGAATTTGTGATATTAAAGATACGAAATTTTATAAAATTTTATTGAAAAATTTTAAAGCCAAGTCCACTCCGGAAAGTCATAGTTTGGTGATTTTTAACTTTTCTACCCCTAACCCCTAAAGGGGAAATCGTTGAAAATCAACAAACTATGAAAAGTCCCCTTCAGAGGATTTAGGGGTATTATACTTTTCGGAGTGGACTCAAAGACATTATAAATAAATCAAAGGCAAACAGGTAGATTTTTAATAATTATAAATGCTACTGTCTTGATTACATATCCCACAGCTGCTACTTTTACGAATTCGAAAGTAAAAAACAGAATGAAGTGTATTTTTATAAATTAAAAACCTTATGAATTTGAAAGTTAATTTTTTCTTTGCGCTTTGCATAATAATTGGATTTTATTCCTGTCAGCAAAAAAAAGAAGGCTCCTCCAGTAGTGCTTCTGAACGGCCAAACATTATATTTATGATGGCTGATGATCATGCTTACCAGGCCATCAGCGCCTATTCTAATCATTTAATAGAAACGCCACAAATCGATCGAATTGCCAATGAGGGGATGAGGTTTACCAATGCATGTGTGACTAATTCTATTTGCGCTCCCTCCAGAGCCGTGATCCTCACCGGTAAACACAGCCACCTTAATGGAAAAATTGATAACAGATTCCCGTTCGATACAACCAATATCACGTTCCCGCAGATTCTTCACAATAACGGGTACCAAACTGCTATGTTTGGTAAGCTGCACTTTGGCAACAACCCCAAAGGTTTTGATCAGTTTAAAATACTGCCGGGCCAGGGCAGCTATTACAATCCCGATTTCATCACGAAAAATGAGGGAAAAATTCGTATTGATGGATATACAACAGATATCATTACTGAATTGACCATAGACTGGCTTGAGGAAGAGCGGGATCCCGAAAAACCATTTCTACTCATGTATTTACACAAAGCGCCCCATAGAGAATGGTTGCCTGCGCCAAGATATTTTAAAGATTTTACCAAAAGAACATTCGTAGAACCGGAAACACTTTTTGATGATTATAAAGGTCGTGGAACAGCAGCCAAAACTGCTGAAATGAATCTTCTTAAACACATGAATTGGGCTGGAGATTCTAAGATTTACCCGGAGGTTATGGATGAGCTTGGTATTCCGGAAACGGCAAATTGGGATAAAAAGGCATTTGAGCGCGAGGTTGGTAGAATGAACCCTACTCAACGGGCAGCCTGGGATGAGGTTTATGGGCCTATAAATGAAGAATTTAAAAAGAATTATCCGAATATGACCGAAAAGGATAAAATGAAGTGGAGGTATCAGAGGTATATGCAGGATTACCTTGGGTGTATTGCCGCTGTGGACGAGGGAGTTGGTCGGGTATTGGATTATCTGGATCGCAACGGGCTTAGAGAAAATACCATTGTTGTCTATACATCTGACCAGGGATTTTATTTGGGTGAGCATGGCTGGTTTGATAAGCGCTTTATTTATAACGAGTCTTTTAAAACTCCCTTATTAGTTCGATGGCCGGGAATTACAACACCGGGGACCGTGAACACTCAAATGGTTCAAAATCTTGATTTTGCCCAAACTTTCCTTGCAGCAGCAGGAATTCAGGCACCGGCAGATATGCAGGGAGAAAGTTTGATTCCGCTTTTAAAAGGGAATACGGGAAATTTCAGAGATGCAGTTTATTATCATTATTATGAATATCCTGCCGTACACATGGTCAAAAGGCACTACGGAATTGTAACTGAAGATTATAAGCTAGTTCATTTTTATTATGATGTCGATGAATGGGAATTGTATGATCGTAAAAAGGATCTGTTGGAAATGAAAAATGTGTACAGTGATCCTGCATATGTAGGTGTTGTGGTTGATCTTAAGAAAAGACTGGCGGATTTAAGAATTAAATATAAAGATTCTGAAGAGCTTGATCAGATGTATATTGATAAATAGGGTTACCCATTTAAGGCACAAATACTTGTTAATCAGGTGATTAATTCGTATCTTATAGAAAAGATATAGCGTATGAAATTACTAAAAGAATTGAACAGAGAAGCCTTTAAAACTAAATTTGGGAC
>JAJRQT010000143.1 GCA_024280115.1 Bacteroidota bacterium
TGGCATTACTGATTTTCAAAACCAGGGGGTCAACATGTGCCGGATTGGCAAGAGCTAATTCGCTCAAAAACAACCGCCTTTTGTCCGGATTTCAGGGGGTCAGCTTAATCCGGATTATCCAGTTCCAGGGCCAACCCCATTAATTCCAACAATATGACCTCCGCCCACAAGCTCAAAGGTTAGTTTTCCATCGACGGATGCATTGACACTTTGGGATTTTATCTCTCCATTTGAAAGGTTATAGCTAACCAACCGGTACGTTTCTGAAGGAGAATAAATATTGCTTGTTGAAATTGAAACCGTTTCATCCTGAATGATTGGTCCATCAGGGATGTAGGTGCGTGAAAGAACTTTCATATGGCCTGGGGAGACGTTTTCAAGAAGTGTTACGGCTGGTATTGACTTCTGTGTATTAACGTTATACCCCCATATTTGAAATGAGGGATATCCCGGACACAGGTGATCCCAGTTATCCGGAATGGGATGAGCATTCTGGAATTCCCGCATATGAAAATCCAGTTGCTTTTCAGTATCTGCTGTCCAGTGGTCAGGATAATCGGCCACGTGAAACTCAAAAGATGTCAAATCAGCAGCATCAAAAATTCGTTTCAATTCCCAGTCATTGTACTTCAGCCAATCACCATCAGTCATGGTCAATCGTGCAGGCAAACCTTTTAGAGACCTATGCATTTCCAACACGGGAAAGACTACCTGCTTTTCCTTCGGACCATAATATGGAATATTATCTGCCGGGTCAAAAGCGCTTACCGAACTCACCAAATCCTTGTTTTGCCCTGCAATGTAATAAGAAGTAAGGCCTCCCATACTCAGCCCTGTTATTGCGCGATGATCCCTGTCAGCAATTGTCCGAAAGTTACTGTCCACATGCTTCACGAGATCGCGGTAATATTTCCTATAATCCCATCCCCAGAACCCATCCACACCCATGTCGTGAGGACGAATGAAATCATAAGGTTTGCAATTCCCGTACTTGATCCCTTCTCTGAATTTTTTCCCCTCATTCAGGTTCGGTTCGTATCCATCCCATGTTACGATGATCACATCATGGTTTTTCACATAATTTTTCCACTCCATTACAAATGGAGGTTCAAAACGTCCGTTATCAGGATAATTTATATCGTCTTCCAGGTCGTACCCGTCCCATTTATATCTTCCTCCATATCCGTGAAAATAATAGACGACAGCGTAGCGTTTATCTGAATTTTCATTATAACCTTTGGGCAAATAAATCCGATACAATCGATCTGTTTGAAAAGCCTCACTGAAAAACGAGACATCCTGATAGACTTCAGGTTTACAAGAAAAGAGTAATAATAATAAGAGGTAGAGCACCCCTGTTTTATTTATATATGTCTTTTCCATATATTAATTTTAAAAATCTATTATCCCTTAAACATTCCAAAAATCTTCAACGCATTTTTATTATAAATTTTTTCCAAAACTTCATCGGGAAGATGGACGCCGTAGATCATCCAGCGGCCCTGAAGATGATGACCTCCTGCCGGATCAATATATTCATCATCGGTTTCGAGGAATCGGTAGTAAATCCTGTACGATTCGGCATTTGGTGGAGTATCTGTTCCGAATAATACACGATCCTGGTATTTAATAAAAAATTTACGGGCTGTATAAGGTTGACGGCCTAATTCACTTATACGCGCATCAATGTCAACATAAAAATTAGGATACACATCCAGCCATTTGGCCACAGTATGCAGCTCTTCCGGAAGATTGCCGAGATGCGCACCGATGAAAATAGTATTTGGATGCCTTGCTATTACCCTGTTGCGCTGTGCGAGGATTTCTTCTTTTGATGGGAATTCATCTCCAAAAAATGACCAATCAGGGTGTGCTCCCAACTCATCATATCGCTCATTATGCTCATCGAGAGGAGTAAAAAATGCTTTGGGGTCAGAAACATGGATCTCTACCGGAATACCGAGTTCACCGCATTTAGCCCAGATTGGATCGATGCGCGGATCATCCACAGGTATGATTTTTCCGCTTTTATCTTTGTCGGTCAGCCCCAGCACCTTGGATATTTTAAGTCCTCTCGCACCCATCTTCACAGCTTTCTCAAGCCTTTCAGCTTCTTTTTCACCAAAATTCGGTTCATCAATTTTACTGAAGTCCGGCCGAAAAAAAACAATAAACCTATCTTTCGAAACAGACTGCGAACGTTTCAGGTGCTCGATGTAAAAATCATCTTTTGAATTGCCATCAAGACTGACACACTTCCAGACACCTGCTTTGTCCATTTCTTCCAGGTACTTTTCAGTATTATCCAAATTCCCGAGATGATTGTGAATATCGATTACTGGATACTTAGGTTTAAGTATTTCAGTCTCTTGCACAACCATCTGGCTTTCAGGTCGCCAGTCCAAAAGTTTCAAATCTCCTGTTTGCGCATTTAAAAATAAGGGTGTAATGAAAAACAATCCACTAATTGATAGTTTAATAAATTTTAACATATTGATATATTTAGATGAAAACGGTTTATTATACAGTTAACTAAGCTGGTTATAGACTTTAAAAAAAAATCTTTGGCATCGACTCCAACAGACATTAATTCAATAAAAATTACACATTGAATACATTCATTTGAAACTTATAAATTTTCGTTATGCTTCTATAATTAAGAATTAACCTTTTTTATTCTTAGGAAGTAAATATAATAAACTATTAATATCTTTCTACATGCTTCTTTTTTATACATTGAAGTTTTACCTATTTTTAGCTTATAATTATACTGAAATTTTTAAAAGGAATTACCATGAGTGATACAGTGAAAGTTGGAATTATCGGTCTGGGTTTTATGGGCTCCACCCATTTCAGAATCTACAAAGATCATTCTATGGCTGAAATTAAGGCAGTGGCAGATATTGATGATGCAAAGCTACAGGGCGACTGGAGTAAAATAATTGCCAACATCGGAGATGCTGATAATAATGTGCCTGTAGATATGGCAGGGATTCAAACCTATTCTGATGCACTGGAATTAATTAATGATCCGGAAATTGATCTTGTTGACATTTGCCTACCGACCTATTTGCATGCTAAATATATCATCGCTGCTCTCAAAGCCGGCAAGCATGTAATGTGCGAAAAACCCATAGCGAGAAACACAGAGGAAGCCCGGGAAATCCTGGAAGTATCAAATAATGTGGATAATTTTCTAATGATAGGCATGTGCATCAGGCTGTGGCCCGAATACCAACATGCTTACCAATTACTAAAATCAGGTAAACTTGGCAGCATAAAGAGCGCTACATTTAAACGCGTATCCCCGAGTATCGCCGGCAATGGTTGGGAAGATTGGTTTATGAAAGAAAAATTGAGCGGTAGCGCACTTTTAGATTTGCACCTTCATGACACGGATGTTATAAATTATTTCTTTGGCAAACCAAATAAGGTGACCTCTTTCGGATTGAAGGGTTTCCGGTCAGATTCAGGAATTGATCATGTGTTCACCAACTATGAATATGATGATGGTAAACTGGTGTTCAGTGAAGGAGGTTGGGCCGCTGCCGGATCGACGCCTTTCGAAATGAGTTTCCAAATTGTTTGTGAAAATGGAACTATTCGGTTGTCCGAGACAGGTTATAAAATAATTTATGAAAATGGGACAATAGAAACCCCGACTCCCGTAAAACCCGGGTTACCAACAGGATGGCACGTTGAAATACATTATCTTCTCAAGTGTATTGCAGATAATAAAAAGCCCGATAATTATATGACTATTGAAGAGCTGGTGGACTCGCTGACCATAATTGAGGCAGAGGAAAAATCAATAAAAGAGCATAAAACAATTGAAATAAATTACGGCGCCTTATCATTTCTATAGCAACCGAGAACCTTGAATCATATAACTTTTCAAAATTAAAATTATACATAAACCTAAATTAATATCATGTATTATAAAGCGATTAACTACTGGGTGCTCGGTGGCTTTGAAGGAGCAAAGGAGCCAAAGAAAGCGATCGATGATGCCGCAGAAATGGGCCTTGACGGTATAGAATTGACCTTTGGAGAATCAGTCAAGGAAGATATTACACAAGATGAATGCGGGGAGATCAAAGCGTACGCCAAAGAAAAAGGCATCGGTCTCAAAACCATGGCCAGTGGGTTTTATTGGGGATGCTCCCTCTCATCACCTGATGAAGAGGAAAGAAACAAAGCCATCGATTTTTCTAAAAAATATATTCAAGCAGCTTCAAATCTTGGCGCTGAGACTATTCTATTAATTCCCGGCGCTGTCGATGTAGCCTGGGACGACAGCCGTCCGGTAGTTCCCTATCAGGAGGTCTGGAACAACGCTACTAAATCACTAAAAGAGCTCGTACCAATTGCTGAAAAGGCCGGCGTAAATATTGGCCTTGAAAATGTCTGGAACAAATTCCTCCTATCCCCCATGGAAATGAAACTATTTATCGAGCAGTTTAATTCCTCGAACATCGGATGCTATCTTGATCTTGGCAATACATTAGCGAATGGATACCCTGAGCATTGGATTACGCTCCTGGATAAACATGTAAAAGCCGTACATGTTAAAAACTTTGAGCGAACGGACTGTGGGGGCGTGTTGCATGGCTTTGGTGATAGTCTGAAGGAAGGAGACCTGGATTACGAAAGAGTAAAAATCGCCTTGAAATCCATAAACTACCAGGGGCCGGTCACTGTTGAAATGATTCCATTCAGCCGTCTGCCTGATTTGGTGCTTCCAGATATGGAATTGGCGCATAAGGTGGCGAAGGAATTGTTGGAGGTTATGTAGCTAAACCCTTGAAAAGTCAGACTATATAAAATTCATGTATTCGACGCTATGCCATTATTCATCTTTAGCTTTTCTAAAGCATTTTTCTCATGGTCCCAGAGTTTAGTGAGTTCATCTGAACTGAGATGGGTCACAGCGCTCGAAAAACTGAGCCTTGATTTGGGATAAGTTTTCTCGAATAGAAATTGAGCGCGTGAAATGTGAAAGTCCGATGTCACAACAATTAACTCATCAATAGCATGTCGCTCAAGAATGGTCTTAGATAATGCAGCATCTTCAATTGTATTGGAACTTTCTGCACATTCCAAAACGTCATCAGAAGGGACTCCTTTGGCCAGGAGATATTCGCGAACATAATGTCCATGTGGCTTATCAGTAGTATTAAAATGATTTCCCCACCCACCTGTAGGAAGTATTTTAGCGCCCGGAATATTTCTATATTCTAAAAGCGCCTGGTCACAACGCTCGATCGCAATAGAAGAGAGTTTCCCCGATTCATCATTCAATGAACCCAGTGCAACAATAGCTATACTGGCCATATTTTTCTCCAGATTATTCAATATGTTTTGTTGCCTTTAGCGACATGGGCGTGAATATAAAATATATTAAATAGTTATTCAAAAAATCTATTCATTGAAAATATAGTATTTAAGAAATAACTCCTCATTTTGGATTGTACAAATCAAGAACAATCTCTTTCAAAGAATTGGTGACTAATTCAGTTATTTGACGCCCTTTATTGGCGGAACAAATATTTGGATCACCATATGCGCCATTACTCGTCATTGCTTTCATGCTTCTGTAAATGGAAGCTTTCGATCCTCGTAGCATATCCATTTCCGCCCAATCATACGTTGGAATATTCGCCTTATCCTCAATTATATCTATATTAACCAAATCCGGATTTATACGCAGCATCAAAGATGTTTCAAATTCTCCAGCATGCCCAACCCCTCCTGGTCCTGTTTCATTCAAATCGAAAAGTGAATCTGCAATCAATTTCCACCATGTAGCCAAAACGATTTTAATTTCCTGATGCTCTCCACCAAATTTTTCCAATAAAACCTGTCCGATTGCCAGGTTTCCTCCGTGATTATTAAATACAATTATATTCTTGAAGCCATGGTGAACTACAGAGTTCAGAATGTCTTCAGACTGATTCAAAAAAGTCTGGTGCTGAATTGATAAAGAACCTGCAAAATCCAAGTGGTGCTCTGAACAACCAACGCTCATTATGGGTAAAATGAGCACTTTTCCTGTAATCACTTTATTGAGTTCATTACAGAAATGCTCTCCGATCATTCGATCGGTTGCAAGTGGTAAATGAGGCCCATGCTGTTCTGTGGCCGAAACAGGAAACACAACCGGAATGTTGCGGTCTAATTTATTCAGCTCAGGTGATGTTAATTGATCCCAAATCATTTTATTATTGCCCAAAGTTCAACTTCAACTAATAATTTACCTAACAGACCCGTCTGAACAGCTGTTCTAACCGGCAAAGGCGCTGTAAAATAATCTTGATAGGTGGCATTAAAGCATGGCCAGTGATTGAGATCTTTTAAATAAACGTTGACTTTAAAAACATCTTTCAGCGAACTTCCGGCGTTTTCCAATTGTTTACCGCAATTTTCCAATGTCAATTTGGTCTGATCTTCAATGGTCTCCCCTATTATTTCACCTTCCGAATTTATAGCTGCCTGCCCGGAAATCACAACCAATTGCCCGGGATTTATTTTTAGAACCGGAGAATATGGCCCTGCTGTGACATGTTGCGATGCATCGCCAGGCAATTCTATTGACGATTGCTGAATATCTGAACTTCCCATAGGGTTTGGTAAAAAACCGGTAAATCCTGCAATTTTCCATTGCCCATACATTTTTCTACACCTGTATAATGTCTGCCAATTTAAGCGTTCAACCCGGCCATTTTTTTTTCTGATTACTCCGTCAATCTTTTTATGCACAAGAGCGTTATCTTCTGAGATATCAATATCTCTCAATGTGGTGGCTTCTAATAGTTTTTGCTGAGAATCATCCTCCCATTCAGTTTCACTAAAAATCGTAGCCTGCGCAAGCCAATAGTGTCCATACAATTTCAGATTAGGAAAAGATAGATTCCATGTATCGGGGTTGCCTGAAAATTGAGCATCAATCCCCATAAATCCTTCCTCTATATAATCATCGGCTACCTTTTCCCAGTCATTTTGCACATAAGCCTTTATATCTCTTTCTACCAGCATTTCCCAGATATTATATCGATCAGGATCTTTTCGATTGAACGGATTGATAAACATTTTCATAATTGATAGGTCTTTTCCTTTGTCTGATAATTGGCTATGGAATCTTCATCTGGTTCAATCCCCAACCCTGGGCCTTCAGGTAATTCTACGAAAGGTGGTTTAAAATTTAATGGCTCTTTCAGAAGATCATGACTTCTAATTAATTGGCCAAAAATATCGCTCGGCCATGTACAGGATTTTGCTGCTGCCGCAGAATGCACATACATCGCTTCCAAGATTCCCAGATCAATCTCTGAGCCATGCCAGCAAGGAAGACCAGCTACCGATGCTATGTGATCTAATCTTTGAAAATCCGCCAATCCGCAATTAAAATTAAAACCGTCAACAGCATCTTGTTGCAAAGCATCAATTACATTGTCAATGCGCTGACCATGTTGGATATAAGGAAGAGAAATATGCAAAACGATCGGAATAGCGCCGTAGGTCCGCAATTTTGAAAACTCATTCAATTTCCACCTGGGAATTGGATCTTCGAGGCAAAGCATATTGCCAATCTCCTGTAAACCATGTATCCGTTTTCTCGTTTCCCCGGAATTTTCCCATCGTTCATTTGGGTCCAAAATAACAGACATGGTTGGCGCCGCTTTTTGTACTTTGCGACACATGCCAACCACATCATCTTCCAGGTCACATTTGAATTTAATACAATCATATCCCTGTTCACTATATTTTTTCGCCAAATCACCAACTTCATCAATCATCCGGTGTCCGGTCCATGCTCCCACTTTTACCTGCTTTCTAACCGGCCCTCCAAGTAGATCGACCACACGAAGATTATGAGCCTTCGCATATGCATCCCAGATAGCACATTCGAATCCATCATATTCCCTGCAATAATGAAAGGGTAGCGATTGCAACGTGAATGAGTTTATGTCTTTTCCGAGAATAGAGTTGGCGATTCCGTCAACAGTTTTCCAGTTATGATCGCGGTATAGTTCTCCCCAACCAATGACGCCATTGCTAAGTTCCATTTTTATCAGGAGCTTTGGAAGTTCATCAAATTGTACAGTCCAGGCGTCCTTAGTTCCAACAGGTAATTTATGCAACGGTTTATTTATGCCTTTGCTTTCTATAGCCTCAGGATGTGCAGGAACATTTACTTCAAATGCGGTGATTTTATTAATTATCATTGAAATTATATTTCCTCGTTCTGCAGATTAATCATTTTTACATTCTATCATTTTTCAATCACCAAAGCTTTAATAAAGATGGCCTATCGCTCAAGCATTCAGGGATTTAAGAAGTATATTTATTGTTATAAAGCAAATTGGTCGTACCATTATCCACCTGTATTGTCTGACCGGTGATGCTCCTGCTCAATTCAGAAAGCAGGAACACTACCACATTTCCGCAATCTAGCGCACTCGAAAAGAAATTCAGACACTGATGATCGCTTTTATGTTCTTCAATCCATTTTTGAGGATCATCGATCATTTTACCCAATATATCCACAGTTTGATCTGAATAAACCATTCCGGGCGCTATGGCGTTGCACCTGATGTTGTACTGACCCAACTCAACCGCCAATCCTCTTGTCAGGCCATTGACAGCAGACTTTGCACCTGCATAAAGAGCCATTCTGTGCATCGTCGCAAAGGCATGAACAGAGGAAATATTAACAATATTACCAACCTCCCGGGCCTCCAGTAATTGTTTTACAAAAGCCTGAGTCATCATCCAGATTCCTTTTACGTCCACATCGTAAAGACGGTTAAATTCTGCTTCATTGGTATCTTGCGCATACTTGCCCAAACCAATTCCAGCATTGTTTACCAATCCGTGAATCGTACCACAGGACTCTTTTATCTCATCAAACATCCTGCTTACATCTTTCTGGTTACAGACATCACCAGCAACTGCAAAGGCGTTATTATATTTTTTTGCTGCATCCTGAGCTATTTGCAATTTGAGGTCATTTACAATTACCCTACCTCCTGATTTTTCCACCACTTCACAGATCCCCTGCCCCAGCCCATCACCGGCGCCACCAGTAACCAAAATGTTTTTACCTGTTAAATCGATCTGCATATTTATAGTTTTATTATCATCCTATCATTGAAGCATTGTCTCATTGTGACATTTTAGCATTAAATCATTCTATCATTTTAGCATTAATTTCAACAAGTCAATGAAAGATTACATAATCCCAAATTTATCAAAAGCCTCCCTGGCTCCCATACCATTCTCTATTGCATTTTGAACTGTTTTCTCTCCCAATGCTTTTTCTAATGCGCCTTCAATAACATCTTTTTCAATCTCTTTAGGTACAATACAAACACCATCAATATCTCCAAATACAATATCACCGGGTTTTATCCGCACCCCATTCATTTCTATTTCTATTCTAAAATCGATCACCTTGCCCCGAGGCGCCTGATCCTGAGCATAATTTCCATAAGAAAATGTTGGGAAATTTAATTTTAATATTCCATTTGTATCTCTTGAGTAGCCGTCAACTACCGCTCCTCCTGATCCAAGTTTTATCGCTCTTGTGCTCATCAACTCACCCCAAAGTGCATAGGTTGGTGAGGCTCCTGTACAGATATAGACTTCATTCTTGTTCAAATCATCCAAAGCTTCCAGCATTAAACCAAATGGTTTGTCGAGGATTTTATTATTACCGGTTCCGGATAATTCACTATACACATCACACTCCAAAACCGTCATCGCTCTGCCAACTACAAGCATATCATTCCTCAAAGGTTTAATCTTTGGTGATAAGAATCGGTTCAAATAGCCCATTTTATCCATGACATCTCCCACTACTGCCGTAAACAGATTATTTTTCATTAAGGAGAAGAGCTCTCGATCATTACTCCAGTTGGTATTCATTTTATATCAATTGTGTTTTAAAAATTTTACCGGTTAAATCCGGATATTTAGGTTAAAATTAAGTCTGTGTCCAAGTCTTCTTTACGAAGATAAAGTATATAATGTAAAAATACTTTATGGATCCAAACCTTCAAGGATTTATAGCATGATTTATCTTTGATTTCTATAAATCAGAAGGCATTTGCTGCCGAATCCTTGAAGGTTTTTAGCACAATTAGAACGGTTAAAGTTAAGTTCGTAATGCAGGACTAATATACATCTAAAATAATCGCTAAAAGCAATTCTTAATCCTCTCCTTTAATTAAATAAAGAATTCATTAAAAAAGGCAAAATAGAAATTAGTTTCTCAGGCAATTTTATTTTAATATATTCACAGAATAACCAATGATAAAACCATGACTATGAAAAACAAAGCAGACAAAAATAACAAACTTCTAACATCGAGAAGATCATTTATTAAATCTTCAGCGGCTATAGGAGGTTTATCTATTTTGCCGGGATCTTTTGCAACTCTGGCTAACCGAAATGATATGGAAAACACACTAAATGTAAACCGAAGCAAAAGCATTATTGGCGTTTATGGAGAATGGGCCAACGGGTTAATGGAAAATCCACCAAAACTATCATTAAGGAATAACAAATGGAAAGATGTAGATTCCTGGCGTGGACCTGCCCTGGAAAAAGCTCAGGAATTGATATCTTCACCAGATCTCGGTAAAACACCTAAAGTAGCTATTCAGAAAAAATATACTTATGATGGATTGGACATTGAAGAACTAAGCTGGCAATTGCCTTACGGGCGCGAGACGCAGGCTATTTTACTTAAGCCACAAGGTGCTAAAGGCCCGTTACCTGCCATATTGGGACTTCATGACCATGGAGGCAACAAATATTTCGGGAAACGAAAAATCACCAGAACTTCTGATCATTCACATCCCATGATGGCTGATCATCAAAAAGCATACTATGAAGGGAATGCGTGGGCTAATGAAATTGCAAAAAAGGGATATGTAGTTTTGGTTCATGATGCATTTGACTTTGCCAGCAGACGAGTAATGTTTGAAGATATGACGGAAATCCCATGGGGACATTGCGCTACAAAAGGAATGTCTGATAATAATCCTGAAGATATTGAGAATATTAAGGCTTATAACACCTGGGCAGGAGAGCACGAGCATATCATGGCAAAATCATTATTCTGCTCGGGAACGACATGGCCTGGAGTTTTTCTGGCAGAAGATAAGATCGCATTGAATATTCTTGGTGAGCGTAAAGATGTTGATGCTGAAAACCTTGGTTGTGCGGGATTATCAGGCGGTGGTGTGAGAACCGTTTTCCTTGGAGGCATGGATCATAGAATTAAATGCGCTGTTTGCGTGGGATTCATGACCACATGGACTGATTTGATACTCGCTAAATCTTATACCCATACGTGGATGACCTTTGCTCCACTCATGCCAAATTACTTCGATTTTCCGGAAATTCTTGCTTTGCGAGCCCCACTACCCACCATGAATTTATGCAATGATCAGGATGGATTATTTACCCTTTCTGAAATGAAAAAAGCCGACAAAATATTGCAGGACGTCTTTAAAAAGGCAGGCGCTCATGAAAACTATAAAGGTAATTTCTATCCGGGAATACATAAATTTGATGCTCAAATGCAAAATGATGCTTTCAATTGGTTTGATAAGTGGTTGAAGTAATGAAAATAAAGAAATCTATGTTTAGAATGCATAATGAAATAAGTAAAAGTATTATTGGCAATTATGGGCCCTGGGCTAATGAGTTACCTGAAGACCCACCAAAATTATCCCTGCGAAATGGCAAATGGGGAGATATAGATTTATGGCGTAGTGAAGCTATGGAAAAAGCTGCTGAATTAATTTCCTCTCCAAACATTGGAAAAACTCCTAAAGTAAACATCAGGAAAAAATATACTTATGATGGGTTGGAAATCGAAGAGCTTAGCTGGCAGTTGCCGTATGGGAGAGTGACTCAAGCCATATTGCTAAAACCTATAGGAGTAAAAGGAAAGTTGCCTGGTATCCTGGGTCTTCACGATCATGGAGGATGGAAGTATTTCGGAAAACGAAAAATCACCAGGACTTCAGATCAGATTCACCCATTGATTGCCGAACATCAGGAAAAAGATTATGGCGGATATGCATGGGCAAATGAAATATGCAAACGAGGATATGTCGTACTCGTTCATGATGCATTTGCGTTTGCCAGCAGACGGGTAATGTTTGAGGATATGGAGGAAATTTCATCGGGTGATTTTGCAACAACTGGAATGTCAGATAAAAATCCAGAGGACTCTGAGAATATTATTGCCTATAATAAATGGGCTGGTGCACATGAGAATATTATGGCAAAATCCCTATTGTCTTCTGGATTAACCTGGCCAGGAGTTTACCTGGCAGAGGATCAAATGGCATTGAATATATTGAGTGATCGCAAAGATGTTGATTCCGAACATTTGGGTTGTGGAGGACTGTCAGGAGGGGGATTGCGAACCATTTTTCTTGGAGGCATGGATCATCGGATTAAATGTGCTATTAGTGCTGGAGCGCTGAGCACTTGGAGCGATTTTTTGCTCAACAAATCATATACGCATACCTGGATGACATTTGTCCCATTGATACCAAAGTACCTTGACTTTCCGGAAATTCTTGGACTGAGGGCGCCATTACCAACTATGACATTAAGCAATAATCAGGATGGTTTGTTTACACTTCCGGAAATGAAAAGAGCCGCAAAGATATTGCAGGATGTCTTTAGCAAAGCCGGAGCTAAGGATCATTATAAGGGTGGATTCTATGAAGGAGGTCACAATTTTGATGCTCAAATGCAGCAGGATGCATTTAATTGGTTTGATAAATGGTTGAAGGGATAAAAGCCACAAGAAAAGGCTTCTGGTCAGTTACTGTCAGAAGAAATTGGCGTATTACATTTCGTTTTGAAAACGGAGATGTATATGATGTGAAACTAGAAGATTATCATTGATATGGAAACAATGTATAAACCTGTTCATCCTGGTAGAATTATACGAGATGATTATGTAGAACCACTTAAATTGACAATAGGTGGTCTAGCAGAATCGTTAGGGGTAACACGGCAATCAATGTCAGCACTCATAAATGAAAGATCAGGTGTAAGCTCTGAAATGGCTTTACGATTATCAGAAGCTTTTGATACTACACCTGAATTATGGATAACAATGCAAAGGAATTATGATTTGTATTTGGCCAAAAAAAAATTCACACCAAAAGGAATAGTTAAACGAGTTTACTCAACTACCATATAAGACCTAATTTTCAACAGTTAATATAATCTAAGTCGCTGCACGAAAATGATACAATTTTATGCAACAAAGGTATAAGTGAAAATCTTGCGCCAGACATTATAATTGTAACAAAGAATCGTGGTTTTAGGTATAATGGACAAAAAGGAGGCTGTTATTTTTCTAAAAATAATCATATTTTAAAATCTTCTTTAGCTTTGCAATGTCAGACTAAACGGAAACAGGCTCTGCTGGGGAGCAACCTGTCAGGGATACATCTGGTGACTGACA
>JAJRQT010000144.1 GCA_024280115.1 Bacteroidota bacterium
CCACCTCTTCCCTTTCCGAACAGAGAAGTTAAGACCCTCAGCGCTGATGGTACTGCCGTAACACGTGGGAGAGTAAGTCGCCGCCAACCTTTTATTACACTAAAAAAGCCTCATCTCTTTGAGGCTTTTTTTGTTACAAAATATATCCCTGATAATCCAGTTCTTTTTACTTTACCACCTTACTCTCAACTATAAAGTCTAATAACCATTCTCTTAGCATCCCTCCTTATTTATAGAAAAGTACGGGACTGACTTTTAAAATATTTATTTAAAACCCTCTTCTCTCATGGTACCGGAGCATATTTACAATCAGCTCCCAAATATGTTCGTATGGTACAATTTCTAATTCTGTATAGGCGCTACCAACAATCTTATTTTCATCCAATTTCTTCGTTAAATACCGGCTTTTTTGCATAATTAGTTTAAGATCCAACTTGCTTTCAACAACAATATTTATCAATTTATACATTGTTCTCGATCTATAACTAAAATTTTCCTTAAAGTGATTAGCCATGTAGCCTTTAAGTACATCTCTCCGTTTTATTAATTCATCGAGCTGCCTTTGTTCAATAAAAAATAAAAATTGCAAAACTAAAACAGCGGCATTAAAGCCTTCTTTTTCCTTATCATATTCTGGTACGCTCTCAACAATTTTCTTGAAGTTTAAGTTTCTCATGAAGAAATTTCCCGTAAAGACTAAATGTAAATAAGCATTAAACAATTTCCATTTCTCTTTATCTTCATCCAATAATTTATCGAATGTTTTATTATCAAATACATAATCAATTATACTGAGCGCCTCTTTGTAATTCTTGTTATGCAGATTCAAAAGAAAATATGTTTCATAAATGGCATACCATTCAGATGTAGATTCTTCAAAATATTCTAAATTATCCTTAACATATTTTATACCTTTTTCAAATTCCCAAGCTTTCAGATATGCAAATGACATCGACTGAATAATTTTAATTTTTTCAAGTCTGTAAATATTAAGCGATATCCCCATAAAACTACCGGCCTGAATTTCCTGAAGAATTGGAATAATTCCATTAAAATCTCCAGTCAACTCTTTGTGCAATACGATCAGTTGATACAGATACTCGAAAATATTGAAAGACTTCGTTTTACTCCATAATTTTTTAAATCGTTCTATAACTTCTACAGCATTCTCAATATTCTTTTTTCTGGAATTCACAGATTTAACAATCATCATTTTTATAAAATAATATTGTTCTCTTGTCTCCTCCTCTAATTGAAATAGGTCTCGAGTAATTCTGAGCTTTTTTACTATATCATCAAATAAATGAGGCTGGCAATTATCACTATAAATTTTAACCAAATATTCAAGACTACTGAGGGAATATTTTGTGAATTCGTACCTTTCAGCAGAGGTAAGTGCTTTTATTGCAAGACTTTTGGCTATTTTATTTTCACCGGTAAAGATCAGCATTTTTGATTGGTGCAATTGCTGAATGCATTCCTGCTCGAATTGCGCAGATGATTTTTGATTAAAATCCGTAAACTCCAGGAAAAACATATGGTTAAGTAATTTCTGCTTTAACCTTGATTTTAACATCCTGTAGCGATCATCGTCACTTTTCGTTCCATAAATTAATTTGGAGGCCTCATCGTCTGTATTTACAGCTCCTCTTTTGATGTATCGAAAAAATATATTTTCCTTACTGGAATTTTCGTTGATGCTTTTTAGCTCAAGGAGTGGGTATTGCCGTTGCTTTCGTTTAGAAATAATTCTAACGAGTCTCTTTAAATCCTCCATACAATGATCAGGTTAGGTTCAATAAATATTCAAGTGAACCACCAGGTTAGGTTAAATATGGTTAAAATCAAACGCAATAAAAAGACTTTTATTATGAATAATTACAAACCAACTATTAGTTCAATTGCTTAATTAAAACGGATATAATTTAGTCCAATCCTTGATGTTTTCCAAATAAATAGTAAGCTGGCAAACCAGCGAGAATTGTAAGAATTGCTATCGTTGACTCAACTGGTCTTTCAAAAAAAGAAAGGAAAAGCATCAATGCACCTGCCAAAACATAAATGAGGGGTGTTATTGGATATCCAGGTAATTTGAGTACACTCATATTATTTTTTCTCAACTTGAAAAGACCGAAAACTGTGATGATGGGAAAAATACCCAATGAAAATCCCATATAGGTCAGAATCTGATCAAACTTCCCGGAGAATACTACAATAATGGCGATAACACCTTGAAAAATTATGGAGTAAGTTGGCACTCTGTATTTTGGATGAACATGTGATGCAAATTTAAAGAAATGACCATCGGCTGACATGGAAAAATAAACTCTTGGCCCAAGAATGATAAAGGCACTAATCGACGAAAATAATGCGAAAGCTACTAACAAAGAAAACAGGGATTCAAGATTTTGACCAAACAATCTGCCAACAGCCAATCCGCCAATTGTTATCACACCCTCCATATCTTTTGCTGGAATGGCATATATAAAAAGAAGATTGAGTAGCAGGTATAGCAGTGAAACCACTCCCACGCCAATCAGCAGAGATAATGGTATATTTCGCTTCGGATTCTTAATTTCTGATCCAATATAAACAGAAGCATTCCATCCGCTATAGGCAAACATTATCCACATTAATGATAAGCCAACTCCTTTCCAGTCTAATCCCAATATTGAGATCTCTTCACCGGTTTTTAAATTCCCAAAATCACCTTTCCCCAGGGAAAAACCAAAAAGAATCAATCCCACAATCAACAATACTTTCATGACTGTGAGATAGTTTTGAACTTTTGCACCAAAATCAACTCCTCTCAGGTGTATCATAGTGAAAATGATGATGATAAGTATAGAATAAAACTTTTTCATCCATTCCACGCTAATCCATGAAATCTCAAAGATAAAAGGTGCTGCACGGTACAGGTATTCACTAAATCCAATTGAAGAGGCTGCAATTGGCGCCGAAAACCCAACGACAAATGAAACCCATCCACTTAGAAACCCCAACTTTGGGCTATACAACTTAGACAAAATGGCATACTCTCCTCCTGCTTTGGGTATTGAGGCTCCTATCTCTCCATAGCACATCGCTCCTGAAAAAGCAATAATACCTCCGACAACCCAAAGTACTACCATCAATATAGGATTTTTAAGATCCGCCATCAGCAAACCAGAAGTTGTAAAAATACCGGCCCCGATCATATTGGCAATGACGATATTGGTGACCGGATACAGGCCTAATCTCCGGACTAAAAATTCTTTGGACTGCTCTTTCAAAAAATGGTTATTCAGATGTTTTATAACTTATTGAAGTACCCGAACTGCTAGAGGTATCAATCGTGGTTTTATAATTTGGTAAACCCTGGACATATTTTAAAAATTCCTCAACTCCTCCAAAGCCATTGGATACATTGTGTGCTGTAAAACACCCGCCTATGCTAAGCTTTGAATTTGCATCTTTAAAATACTGTGTGTACCAACCTTTGTCAGCATCGGAAAAGACAAAATCAAAAGGTCCTTCAAGCTTTTTTACTAGCTCATGAGCATCTGCCAGACGTGCATCAACATAGTCGGAAAGTCCGGCCTTTTTTATAAACTCTACTGCGGTATTATGTCTGCCTTCATCAATTTCTATTGTTATAACTTTGCCTCCGGTTTTACTCATCGCCCATGCCAGCCAGATTGTAGAATGCCCCGTCGATGTTCCAATTTCAAGTGCCGATTTATAATTATTCTTTATAATAATATCATGCAATACCTTCCCATCTTGATAAGGCACGTTCCAATAGTTCCATTCATTTTTATGCTCCTTTAAAAAAGCGCTGACTTTTTTATCCAATTCATCTTGATTTTTGGATGGTTGAGCATTTAAAAACTGTGTAAGCGTGAACAGAAATAATAAAGAAACAGAAAATAGCATTGGTAAGGGCTTTTGTAAATTCATAATTCCTGGAGGTTTTGTTGTTGAGTGATAAATATAAATTTAGCAATTCTATAAGCTAACAAAAATGAATGGCCTATTATTTCAAGTATATTAATAATGAAATATTGTTCGTAAAACAGATTCCAGCATTACCTCATGGGTAAAAATTGATGGTCATTTAACAATTGCCTATTGCTACAGCAGTAACTTATAATACAACCAGCGCCATATCACCTTTCACGGATCCATTTGTAAAAGCGCATCATTTACGCTTGCAACAGGGAGTTTGCACATTTTTTCCTTACAAACATACATTCGTGTCTCTTCAGGGATCAACTTATTTTTCAATAACTCAAGGCTTCCTTCATCCCTGCCACCCATGATAATTGTATTAGGAAGAAATTTTATTTCAAACTCCGATTTTAACTTTTCATAATCATTCCCGACAATCGCCACTTCATAAAAATCATGAGTTTTCAGAGTATATAGCTGAAACCAGCTCACAAAACTACTCACATGCTCATCAATATACCCGAGCATCCCCTTTAGCATGGAATCTGATTTTTTCAAATAGTCATTGTCATAAAAATAATTCCCCAATAAAAACAGGTTAAGTGCCATCTCGGAATTAGCGGACGGTATAACGTTGTCAATGTTCTCCATCTTACGTGTTATCAATGCGGGATCGAGATCAGAGGTATAAAAGAAATAGTCAGAATCCAAATCACTGAAATGTTCTAAGACAAAGCCGGATAATGATCTTGCCTTTTGCAACCAGTTCTCGTCAAAGGTGACTTGATATAGATTGATGAAGGCAGAAATGGTAAAGGCATAATCGTCAAGAAATGCATTGATAGAAGATTTACCCTCTTTAAAATTTCTATTGAGCCTGAAATCATCATTGATCATATTTTCTGCTATGAAATTACCGGTATTTAAGGCAAGTAGTAAATATCTTTCATCTTGAAAGGCCCTATAAGCATCAGTTAAACCAATAATTGCCAGAGAGTTCCAGGAGGTAAGTATTTTATCATCTAACCCGGGACGAATTCTAAAAGACCTCTTTTTCAACAAAACATTTTTTGCTTTGCAAACGATTATTTGAAGCGAATCCAAAGTAATATTGTACTTGTCTGATATCTCCTTTTCATCTTCAACAGCCAGAAGTATATTTTTCCCATGTTCCCAATTACCTGAATTCTCAACCTGGTAATAATCATTAATAATGTTTGATGATTCACCCAATGCCTCATCCAACTCAGGCTTTTTCCAAACATAAAAAAGGCCTTCCTCACCGTCACTATCTGCGTCAAGTGACGAATAAAACCCACCATAATCAGAAAGCAACTCCCGCTCCATAAAGGTGATGGTTTCATCAACGACCTGCCTATAAAATAGATTTTTGGTCACCTGATAGCCCTTGGAATAAAGTGAGAGTAATTGTCCATTGTCATAGAGCATTTTTTCGAAATGTGGAACTTTCCAATATCCATCTGTGGAATATCGTGCGAAACCACCACCAACCTGATCGTAAATTCCTCCCCTGGCCATTTTATCTAAAGTCAACTTGGCTATTTCAAGAGCTTCCTGATTGTTATTTAATTTGTAAAGGTTAAAGAGCGTTTCAATATTTGAGGGCATTGGAAATTTTGGGACTCTTTTGTACCCTCCCTCCTTCTTATCAAACATTTTCAACCATGTTTTAGAAACAGGTTCCATCATTTTCTCATCTATATCACGGCTATCCAGAGCCGTGAAAAGACTATTCTGTTTTATACCGGAGGTAATCTGATCCGCCTGCAATTCAATCCTTTTTCTATCCTTCTCCCACAGCTCATGAACCTTATTTAGCAATTCTATCCATTGGGCTTTTGGGAAATATGTTCCCGCAAAAAACGGTTTACCGTCCGGCAAAACGATGCTATTCAATGGCCAACCGGCACTTCCCGTCATCATTTGGGCCGCTTCAATGTAAATCTGATCAACATCTGGTCTTTCCTCACGATCAACCTTAATACAAACAAAATACTTGTTCATCAGCGCTGCGACGGAATCATCTTCAAAGGATTCCTTTTCCATTACATGGCACCAATGACAAGAAGAGTATCCAATGGAAACGATCAGGGGCTTATCTTCCTTTTTGGCCTTTGCAAATGCTTCTTCACCCCATGCATACCAGTCAACCGGATTGTAGGCATGTTGCAGTAAATAGGGACTAGTTTCATTGATAAGCCTGTTGGCTTTGCCATCATGATTTTGAGCTTTGTTGCAGGAACTCACAAAAATGAAAATCAGTATGAGAAAAATTGATGAATGCCGTGTGTGCATAGTTAACAATTCAGAAGCATGACCGGGTGATCGCGTCTTTTCCCGGTTCTAAATTGAAAATAAAACTAATTATAGGGTTACCCATTTAGATCGCATTTGATTTAATCATTGCATAGCTCACAGGTTCATGTAGTACACATCTTTCAATAATTTTATCTAAGATTGAAATCCTATGATTTCTCCGGTTAAACCTAAAAAAATATTCATC
>JAJRQT010000145.1 GCA_024280115.1 Bacteroidota bacterium
CCCCATCCTGAAATTTCATTACCAAAAATCTGATTTTTTTCTTAGGTTAACGACTATGGTGTCCTCACAAACCATATATTTCGGTCTGTGAGCCTGTCCACCGAAGGAGGGGACACAGACCGAGGCGCAATGACGAAGAAAATTCCTTATCTTATTGACATTGACCGGACAGGCAGGTTTGTTAATTGTAATTTGGATTTACAAAGGGTGCCCATTATAATAATGGTAAAAGCCTAATGTATTATTAACCTGATGGGTATTGTTTGTGATTTTAAATATTTGCCTAACCTCCAACCCACCCCTATCCCCTCCAAGGCGCCTACACTAAAGCTTCAGCGACAGTGTGGAGGGGAATTTGATTCTTGTTTAAATTGAACTTGTCATATACAATGATCGCCGAGTTAATAATATAATATCCTGTTTATACCATTGACTCCCTGATTTTTTAATATTAGAACAGAAAAAGCCTATTCCATTTACTTGTAATATATGCGCTAATATACAGTTTTATAATCCTTCTTTATTCCTGATTTTTGATCCTATTATTCGAAAAATGCATTTATATTTTCTATCAAATGAAGGAATACCTCCAACAACTATTTCATCAAAAGGGATTGAGGCTGTCTCTTTTGTTTATGATATTTATAGTTTGTCTTAATGCCATTTTGGTGCTGTATTATAGAAGTGGTGTTATTAAAAACTCAGATGTAGTCCAGCAAATTCAAAGAATAAGAGATGGTCTCAGCCTTTTGGATAACAACATACGACTTGCCGATATGGGTGTCAGGGCATATATCATTAAGCCAACGGATCAATTTCTTGCCCCCTATATCGATGCAAAGGTTGGATATATTGACAACCTTGATCGACTGGAAAATGAACTTAGCCTTATTGGCTATGATGTTAATAATATGATACCTGCCAGGGCGGCAATTATCGATTACATGCAAACGTGTCAGCTCATGGTTGACTTGTGTAATGCGGGAAAAACAGATGAGGCAATTGGTATTTTTGAAGAGGACCGTGGAGATGATGCATGGGCCCGATTCGACCCATTTGTTCAGGATTCTAATAAATTTATTAATGAATTAAGCGCTGAAAGCAACACAAACTATAAAAATTCGATTAATCGTATTCTCATCATTCAGATCCTTCTGATTATTGTTTCTTTACCAATTTTGTATTTTGCCTACCGGAAATTAATAAAGAGCGATCAATTCAAAGTTCAGGTTTTCAAAAGAATTGATGAGAGCAATAAAAATTATCTATACAACAATGGCGAGGATATTGATATTAAGGATGAAGATTCAATTATTGAAAATTTAATTACCAATCTCAAAAAGACAGCGAATTTTATAAATAATATCGCCCGGGGTAAGTATGATATTGAATGGGAAGGCATGGATAAAAAAGTGGCCGAGCACAATAAAAGTAATATTGCAGGAGAGCTGACGATGATGCGTGATCAAATGCAGAAGGCCAAAAAAACTGATGAAATAAGAATATGGACAAATGAAGGCCTTTCTAATTTTGCAACCCTTATCAGAGAAAATCAAAACGATCTTTCACAACTTTCTGAAAAACTAATTTCCAGTATTGTAGAATATCTCAACGCTCAGCAAGGAGGTTTGTTCTTTTTAAATGAAGATGACCAAAACCAAAAATATCTTGAGTTGATGGGATGCTATGCCTACCAGAGAAAGAAATTTTTAGATAAAAGAATTGAAATCGGACAAGGGATGGTTGGGCAGTGCTTTTTGGAAGGAGAAACAACTTATATCACCAATATTCCCGATGAATATGTAAATATTACTTCAGGATTGGGTGATACAAATCCATCCACATTGTTGATAGTTCCCCTAAAGGTTAATGAGGAGATAGTAGGTGTAATAGAAATAGCATCAATTAAAACTTTTGAAGACCATCAGATATTATTCCTGGAGCAGTTGGCAGAAATCGTGGCCTCAGCAATTTCCACCGTAAAAAGAAATGATAGTAACCGGGTGTTGCTCGAACAATCTCAACAACAGGCAGAGGAGATGCGGGCACAAGAGGAGGAAATGAGACAAAATATGGAAGAATTACAGGCCACCCAGGAGCAGATGAATAGAAAAAATGAGGAGGTGGAAAAACTGTTAAAGCAGGCTTCTGAAAATGAGGAGAGCATGAAGCAGCAAATGGAAGCACTCGAAGAACTTCAGCAGGAAGCAGATAGAATCAACGATAAAATTAAGCGGGAAGCTGAAGATTTCAAACACATGTTCATGGAAATCATTAATGAAGTGCCTCAAAAGATATTCCTTAAAGATGCCCATGGCATTATGTACCTTGCAAATCAACACGTAGCAAAAGCCCATGGGAAAGAACTTTTTGAAATTCTTGGAACGAGTGATTATGATATTGTGGATAAAGAAACAGCGGATAAATGGAAAAAGAAAGATCTTGAGGTCATGAAGAAAGGCGAAGATAAATATATATTTGAGTCCATTATTGGGGGTAAGAAATCTATAATTGAATCCTATAAAAAAGTATTCAATATCAGATCCTTAAATCAAATTGGAATATTAGGCATTCAAAATGACATCACTGAAAAGATCGAACTTGAAGCAAAATTGAAAAAACTTGAAGGCAGCAAAAATTAAAATCCTGCAATTCAAAGTCTGAAGGATTTATGTCTCTGTATTCCGTATCTAAATTCCGGGAGAAACCCGATAAACATTTTTATTCATTTGGCAACATTATCCTATGGAGTTGGACTAAAATTCACAAACCAATTGTACTTTAAGTAATAGTTTATTTTTCCGCGACTTTTCCGAAAACATAAAACATCTCCCGGCCTATTTGCTCACTTCTCTCAAGGTAAGCTTCTTCCTGCTTGTCTGTGCCATCAAATTTTTTAGGATCATCGTACTGAATAGAAGTACGGTATTCTGCACCTTGTACCACCGGGCATTCTTCATCCGCATCAGAGCATGTCATAATAGCCACAAATCCATCTCCCGGATTTTTGCGATGGTCGTACTTTTTTGAAAAACAGACCAACGGATCAGCTTTTTTCGCAAAACGGATTTTATATTTCGGGTTTTTCCCTTCTTTTTCTATGCTTATTTTAAAACCTGCTTTTTTTAATGCGTTTATAGCAGATTTATTAAAAGCTGTTTTTTGTGTACCGCCGGAATAGGTTTTTATTTTATCGATGTGGTAATAGTGCGCAGCGGTCTGAGCCCAGATTTGAGCCATATGGCTTCTTCGGGAATTATGAGTACAGATGAATAAAAGACGCACCTCTTTACTTGAAATGAGTTTTCCTTTTATATAAATACTTAATTCGTCCAAAAGCTCTTTCCGGTCTTCTGAAATAAGTTCGGAGCCTTTTATTAAAGACTCCGATGAGTGCGATAGTTTATCAAACAATTTCAATGGCAGTTTTTACAAAAATAACAATTAGCAGCAATTAGTATTGTCTTCACAACATGGTTTTTCTCCATATACTGTAATACTGGCAATTCCCGCAAAATCATCCTTGTATTCCCTGACCTGTTTTTCGTTAAGATATTTATTCAATAAATCATCCGGAAGTTCGATTTTTCTTTCTTTTTGGATCGTGATATTTGTAAATCCAGCATTCCGGATCTCCTCCAAATATGCGTCTTTAATCATAGCACCGGATACACAACCTGCATATAATGCCGCTTCTTCTCTCAATCCTGTAGGAATCACATCGTAGGTAACAATATCTGAAACACTAAAATGTCCCCCCTTTTTTAGAATTCTGAATGTTTCACTTAAGGCTCGCTTTTTATCCGGAACAAGGTTTAGCACACAATTACTCACCACCACATCTGCTTCTTCATTCCTGACCGGAAGGTTTTCAATCTCTCCTAACCTGAATTCAACATTTTCCAGCTTGAGTTTTTGTGCATTTTCCCTGGCTTTATCAATCATATTAGGCGTCATATCCACACCAATCACACGCCCTTTTTTACCGGTTATTTGCCTGGCAACAAAACAATCATTTCCAGCGCCGGATCCTAAATCTACGACAGTGTCTCCTTCTTTGATCTTTGCATATTCTGTTGGCAAACCACAACCCAGGCCATAGTCAGCGTCTGGGTTATAACCTTCCAAATTACTGTAATCTTCCGAAAAAATAGTCAAATCGGCATCTGGCCCACAACAGGTAGTCGCCTCCGGGCTACAACATGCACTTTGTGCAGCTTCTTTTCCATGAGTGACAATTTCTCCGTATTTTTCTCTCACGATCTTCTTGATTTCTTCATTGGTATCCATTTTGTAATAATTTAAATTATAAATAATTTCACCGGTTTATATAGTTTGCTTTAGTTAACAACAATTCCGATCTATTTGAGTAAAGAATTGAGTCAGCATTTTCCTGACATTGTTCCAATTTTCTTCATCAATGCAATAGCAGATAGAAGGACCTTCGATTTCACCTTTTATTATCCCCGAGTTTTTAAGCTCCTTTAAATGTTGGGAAATGGTTGATTGAGATAATGGCAGCGCTTCAGAGAGCGATCCAACAATACAGGTTTTATTTTTAATGATCTGCTGAAGAATTGCAATTCTCGCAGGATGTGCAAGTGCTTTTGCATAACCGGCTAATTGGTTTTGTTCTTCGTTAAAGTGAAATGATTTTGTTAATCCCATCGTAATATTGGTTTATTGCAATATTACGATTAACGAATTTGATTTACAAAAGGTTTACTTTATTCGTAATTCTTTAATTTCCATTTTAATAAAACCTTCAAATAGTAGTACTCATCTGGCATCAATAATATTTAAAACTGAAAATTGTATAGTATTCCACAATCTATTTGTGATTTTTTATGGTTTTTGTCATCCTGTAAAACTTCTCTGAATTGGCCAAAAACAGTCTTTTTAAATTCATCAGGTCTCATATTGTAAGGTGAGACTCCTTCTGCCCATATTTTACATAACTTTTTTAAAAACAGCCGTTAAAGCAACTGTGGGAAACGAAAAGTGAAGGAAAGCAGAAGAGATAGAATTTGAGAAGTTGACGAGATAGCAGGGAGCGTAAGAGAGGTTACCGGATGTGAATTTTTACGGTTGAGGAGACGGTTTGATGAGATAAAGTTCACATCCTTTTTTACAAGCATTTAAAGTGGTTATTTTATTTATAAAGAAATAAAAAATTTCATGGTTAGGTTGTTTGTTTAACGAAAATGCAAGTCGTGTGGCTTGCTTTTTTTTTGCATTTCAGTCAGGGTTACTCCAACAAACTAAAATCAATAGCCGGGGCTTTCAACAATTTTTTCCTGGTAAAGATAGTGCCGATATCAACTTTATCATTAGAAAAACCACAATTTTTCAAGTAAAATCCTTGGTTTTCAACACCTCCGGAATAATCTAACCTGGCCTCTTTTTTAGCGGTTTGATCAGCGGAAAACCGCGCCTCAACTATTTCATGCCATTTTCCATTGGCATCACAAACCCACTGATTATAATATCCGCCTTTCCGACTTACCACACCGGTATTTGGTATAAAATTCTCCAGGAAAGAATATAATCTTTTCAGATACGTATTGGTCTTGGGTCTTCTAAAACTGGCGATCAAATTCAAGGCTCCAACCCCAGGGTCGTAGAAATAGGCGGTATAGTCTGTTGAATTATCACCTGTTGGTATTGCTCTCATCAGGAACCGGTATCTGGTATTAGTTTTCCAATTATATATTTTATAACTCTGACCTCCGGAACCCTCATTACCAAACTTACCTGAGATAACATCTTCTCCTTTTTTCAACAGAGTTATTCGATATTCCTCAGGAATACTGCCCGGATCATCGGTCTTATATGGACTCCAGATAGAAAAAAGAATTCTTCTTTCTGTGGGAGAATTTACCTGAATTCCAAAATAACCCTCACTAAATCCATTGGCCATGAAATATGATCCGATCACATCTTGTCCTTCAGCAATTTCAATTTCATTATAAAACCATTCCACATCACCAATCTCTTCTGGGATGTTATATATCAAATGGGTTGACGGTCCTCTTCTCCCAAAATAAAAATCATCTTTTATGTATTTTATAGAATTAACTTCATCTTCAAGATTTAATAAAATCTCGGTTACCTCAGCAAATGTATCATCGTCTTTTTTGAGGCCCTGTATATCAACGAAATGATAGCCAGTTTTATCAGTAAGAAAATTCCCGATTGGAACAATTTTAAATTCTGTATCAGAGAGCACTACCTTTATTGATTCACCGCCAAATGAAATATTAATTGCCGATGAACCAGATTTAACCTTAGCCTTAATCGCCAATGAAAATGACTCTGGTTGTTCCAAATAAAAGAATGTGCGAATAATTTGATTTGGGTCTGCCCAGTTTGTGATGCCTTTGGAAGATATGAAGCTGGATGTATTGGCGATATCGTTAATAACCCAGCTGTTTCCACTGGTTGGAATAGAGATGCTAAAATCAGGTGTATCCGGGGGTCCGCTCTGTGCATATCCTATAGTTGAGCAAGTCAATAAAAATACGGATCCGGTGATCAATTTTATTAAATTCATATTTAGTCCTTTTATTATCATCGATAAAACTATGAATAAATACCTGTATAAATGAAATTCAGATTGAAAACGGTTGATGTTTTTCTTCATTACCATATTAATTGAAATGAAAAAATATTTAGTCTCGTTAAAACCGGAGATATATTGGTTAATGTGATGCAAATAGTTTTAGAGGATTCCTTGTATAAAAACACATAATTTTCATAATAACTACAAAACCTTAAAATTATAGTAACTTTTATCATCCCGATAAACAACCCTTAATCACCTTCAAACAGCCTTTTTTAATTCATAAGGTCTCATATTATAAGGTGAGACACCTTCTGCCCATATTTTCCATAACTTTTTTAAAACCTTCCGTTAAAGCAACTGTGGGAAACGAAAAGTGATAGAAGGCAGAAAGTTAAGAATTAGAGAAGTTGAAGGGTTTAAGTTAGAGGAAGAAGAAATTACGGATGCGAATTTTAGGGTAGAAGAGACGTATAGATGAGATAAAGTTCGCATCCATTTTAGAAGCATTTAAAGTAGTTATACATTTTCATGGTTAGGTTGTCTGTTTAATGAAAACGCAAGTCGCAAGGCTTGCTTTTTTTATGACCAAAATGAAATCCCATGAATCCTACACTATTTCATATTCCTGCAAAAAAAGGATAAATTTTTACACTAAGTCCCGCCAAGGCAACTATTAATTCTTCGGAAGGATTGCCATATAACTCCAATGATAAATCGGCCAATTCAATTGCTTTCTGTAAATACTCGCCAACATTTCCAGCGTGTGCCATTAAAGATTGCGAATCCGTATAAATTTCCAGAACGACACATTCCATGCTTTCTTCGTTTAAATGCCAATCGTAGGTCAGCGTTCCAGGATCTTTTTGCTTTACAATGGATATAAATCCAGGAATAAGCTGCTTGAATTCTTCCAGTTTACCTTCTTTGATTTTGAATAGTGCGGTGGCTTTTATTTGTTCCATTTAAAGTGCTTTTTAAGATTCATTTCAATTTAATCTAAAATGCAATTTTATCCTAATTCCTCCTGGTTTTGACATTATCTTATTATTTAATAATAATGGTAATACCATGAACCAGCTGTAGGTTTAATGGAAGTTCTATGAAACTGACGGAAGTCGGGAGACTGCTTCGCCTTCGGCAAGCCTTTAACGAACGAAGGGAGACCGAAGCTAAAAGAGAAAAAATAAAGCAGGATTAAGAAACATTGACAAATGCTTATACTAGAATTAATTTCTTCCGACTCCTGACTTCGGTCTTCCGTTCATTGCAACATGGATCCCATTAAAATAACAGTAAATCATAATAATTTTATCACTGCACATTTCTTCTGGCTTTCAATCATTATTATAATTACCTCATCTCCTGTCTCCTCTTGCTAAACAAATAGAATGTAATTGAGTAAATAATTAAGAGTATTTTCATACCTTCAATAAATAAAATCTCAATTTACCCATGAAAACTACCTTACATTTCATCCTGGCCATTACCATAAGTTTTATCTTTTCATGCACTCAGAAATCTTCCCCGGAAGCCACTGTTGACGATTGGCAGATAGGGCCATTTGTTAAGGTGGATTCAATAAATCCAATCCTTGGCCCGCTGGAAACCAGTTGGTTTTGCCCTATGAGGCAGGATTCCGTGAAATGGGAAGGAAAAGATATTTTTAATCCTTGCACGGTGGTTAAAGATGGCAAGGTCTATATGCTTTATCGTGCGGAGGATTTTGTCGGGAAGCACAATGGCACCTCTAGGATCGGCCTGGCGGTTAGTGAAGACGGATTACATTTTGAGCGATATCCCATGCCTGTATTCTACCCGGAAAATGACGAATATACCGATATTGAATGGGAAGGCGGTGTGGAAGATCCAAGAATTGTGGAAGATGAAAACGGAACTTATTACATGACTTATACCGCATACAATGGTGAGAAAACCTGGCTTTGCATTGCGACTTCCAATGACCTGATTATCTGGAAAAAGCATGGAGTTGTATTTGATGATATCGATCCTGAATTGGCAAAGACTTTTAGCTTCAAATCAGGCCTGATCATCAGTAAGCTGGTAAATGATAAAATGATCGCTACTAAGATCAATGGCAAATACTGGATGTACTGGAATGTAGGTGAATTATATCTGGCCACGTCCGATGATCTCATCCATTGGGAGCCGGTGATGAAAGATGATGGCAGTTACTATGCACCTGCATTGCAAGCCCGTCCTGATAAATTGCATACAGACAATATCATGTGTGAACCGGGCCCAGCAGCGCTGCTTACTGAAAAAGGCATTTTGGTTTTTTACAATGGTATATACAATGGGGTTCCATCTGAGAATGGCCGGCCAGAAAATGACAAACTAACCTGGGCGGGGGTGCAGGCATTATTTGACAAAAACAATCCAATAATCCCAATTGCGCGTGCTGATGATGCATTTATCAAGCCTGAAAGGGACTATGAAATTAGCGGCCAGGTGAATCAGGTGACCTTTATTGAAGGCATGGTGAAATTCAAAGGGAAATGGTTCATCTACTATGGCACGGCAGATTCATATATTGCTGTGGCTGTGGCAGATGGATAGCAGCGCATTGCCATGCACAGATACATGAATTAGAAATTTAATTTTCTTTCAAGTACGTTTCAATATGCTCTGCAAACATTTTTTGCAAATCCTTAGTGATTTTTCCGGGTTTTCCATCTCCAATAACCAGGTCATCAATTTGATATACCGGCATTACTTTTTTCGTGGTTCCGGTGATAAAAGCCTCTTTGGCGCCGGCCAATTCTTCTATAAACAGATCGCGCTCTTCTACCTCAAATTTTTGCCTGGAGATTTCAAGAACATGCTTTCTGTTGATGCCTTTTAATATTCCATCTCCGGCTGTCACAATTTTATCATTTTGATCAATGATGAAAAAATTACTTCTGGTCAGCTCTGAAATTTTTCCATTCCAATGGAACAATAAATCAAGTGCCCCTTTTTCACGGATTTCGGGCATTTTATATATACCCACCAAATAATTGATGGTTTTTACTTCAGGAATGTCCCTTAGGTACTCATGACTGATCAATTTAATGCCTTCGGTAAAATGACTTTCAGGTAATGGGTTTATGGGTTCATTAATCACAATAAGAGTCGGTTTGCCAATAGAGTAGCCATTGGGTGATTCACCACCGGTAAGTACGATCCGGATTCCTGAATTTTGTATCTGGTTAGCCGAGATTACTTCTAAAATTAAGGCTTTCAGCTTTTTCCTCCCAACAGGACATTTAAGTCTTAGTATATCCGCTGAATTAAAAAATCGTTCGATATGATCGTTAAAAAAAAGTGGCTGCAAATCCACCAGCCGAAAAAAATCAAATACGCCATAAGCTCTCAATAATGCAAGGTCACTTACGTGAATGGTTGCCTTATCCTGATCAATTACCTGATCGTTTAATATGTATTTCATCATGATTCAAATATAAGGATTAAATGAAATGTTGGATAAATAGCCAGTTATATTTATTCTCAAAAAAATGCCTTTGACTTTTTATATATTTGCGCTTATGAATCCGGTAGAAACTACACATCAAATTATAATAGGTGCATCACAACAAATGGAGCAAGTAGATGACAATTCCATAGGCCTTGTGGTGACTTCACCGCCCTACCCTATGATTGTGATGTGGGATGAAATAATGGCCAATCAAAATCCCGAGATTAAGAGTACCTTGGATCTCAATAATGGCTCGGAGGCATTTGAATTAATGCACCGTGAGCTTGATAAAATTTGGGCAGAAGTCGAAAGGGTTTTAATTCCGGGTGGATTTGCTTGTATAAATATCGGAGATGCCACCAGGACTATTGATGGGGATTTTGAGTTGTATTCAAACCATTCAAGAATAATTACTGCTTTTCTGAAGTTGGGAGTTCCTAATCTACCCAACATATTGTGGAGAAAACAAACAAATGCCCCGAATAAGTTTATGGGGTCGGGAATGCTCCCGGCAGGCGCGTATGTGACGTTGGAACACGAATGGATATTGATATTCAGAAAAGGGGGAAAACGACAATTCGTGACTGAAGATGAAAAATTTAACAGAAAAGAAAGTGCATTTTTTTGGGAAGAGCGAAATATTTGGTTTTCAGACTTGTGGGATTTGAAAGGGACAAAGCAAAAAATTGACAATTCAGATACGAGAAAAAGAAGCGCCGCCTATCCGTTTGAATTACCATACCGATTGATAAATATGTACTCAGTTAAAGGAGATGTGGTCCTGGACCCTTTTCTGGGTACCGGAACAACAACCATCGCGGCAATTGCTTCAGAGCGTAATAGCATCGGCTTTGAAATAGACCCCGGGTGTTTGGACATTATTCTCGAAAATATAGAAACAACCCCAATCAACTTTTTCAACAACTATATCCAGAATAGAATTGATCTACACGAAAAATTTATTGCAGACAGAAACGCTGATCCTAAAAAAGCTGAATTCAAACATTTTAATGAAAAATTAAATATGCCGGTTATGACGTCTCAGGAAAGAGAAATCAGCATATCATTTGTGTCTGTAATTCAAAGGGAACAGGATAATATTATAGCCAGCTATAAAAAGTTAAGACCTGCTGAAACCTATAAATCCAGAAGAAAATCAAAATCAGGACAGACCTTGCTTGATTTTTAAACTGAACTCCATCTTTTAATTTCAGCTATCAATTCATTTAAATTTGTAAAAGTTTCCCGATCATCATAATACAAATAAAGTACATGTTTTCCCCATCTTTGATTCGCAGCCTTATTAAATGTGATGACTTCCTTGCGCATTAATTTAAAGGTGAATGGCTTTACCTGAATACCTCCGATTTCTTTTTCGTCTATTTTTATAACAATATCAATCCTCAGCTCCTCATCTAAATAACCTACAGCCTCCTCAAAACGGATCTTTGAAAATATTTTGCTCAGCTCCAAAATAGCCTTTTTTTCAATGATACCCCCCTTTAAGGATTGAACAACAAACAAATCATACTCCCATTGAATACATTCCTGTAAACTATATCTGTGTGTTCCCCAGTACTGAATTTGGGAATCGTATAAATTTCTGCCAAAGGACTCCACCGTTCCCTGACTTTTCACACCGCATTTACAAGTATTTTCCGAATGCCATGTGATCAACCCCGCAAGCTCTTCCTTGCTTTTAGGCTTGTGCTCCCTGATCAGTTTCATGACCGGAACGCTTCTATGTGGTGCAGAAATGCCCATTTTCCCATTTAATTCATTTAGTGGGCCACCGGTATATGCCATTTTTTAAATATTTAAACTGTTAAACTCAAGGAATATTTTATCTTCATTTCTCCGGATAAATTACAAAAATTATAGGCTTACTATTAACCCGGTTTGTTTTATTGCGGATTCAGACATGACAAAATCAAGATTGCATTTTAGCTATTTTTTTTAATAAATGTTTAGTTTTGTGTCATTCAATAAACCAACAAAATAATATGAAAGCATATTTATTTCCTGGCCAGGGAGCACAATTTCCCGGCATGGGTAAAGAATTATATGATAATTTTGAAAAGACTAAAATTCTTTTTGAATCAGCCAATAATATATTAGGATTCCGTATTACCGATATCATGTTTGAGGGAACACCGGAAGAACTCAAGCAGACAAAAGTAACCCAACCTGCCATTTTTCTTCACTCTGTGATTTTGGCTTTAAACACCAATGATTTTCAACCCGATATGGTGGCCGGACATTCATTGGGAGAGTTTTCCGCCCTCGTTGCAAACAGGGCGCTTTCTTTTGAGAGTGGTTTGAAATTGGTTACCGCCAGGGCCAATGCTATGCAAAAAGCTTGTGAGGCCAATCCTTCTACCATGGCAGCTATTCTTGGTCTGGAGGACAATATAGTGGAAGATATTTGTGCCGAGATTGATGACGTTGTAGTAGCAGCAAACTACAATTGTCCCGGTCAATTGGTAATTTCCGGTTCCAACAAAGGAATAGAAATTGCCTGCGACAAATTGAAAGAAGCCGGAGCGAGAAGAGCTTTGCCGTTACCTGTTGGAGGCGCTTTCCACTCTCCATTGATGGAACCTGCAAGAAAGGAATTGGAAGAAGCCATTATAAATACAAAATTTGATAATCCAATTTGCCCTGTATATCAGAATGCTACCGCCGAGCCGGCAACTGATGTTGATATAATCAAGAAAAACCTTGTTGCTCAGTTGACCGCTCCTGTAAGATGGACTCAATCTGTTCAAAAAATGGTCGCCGATGGAGGTACTGAATTTATCGAGTGCGGTCCGGGAAAAGTTCTCCAGGGGCTAGTAAAGAAAATCCACAGGCCTGCTGAAATACGAAGTATTTAATATAATTTCTATTTACATATAAATTGTGAACGGAGCATTTTAACTTCTATTAAACGATTTCAATTTCATGCTTGCTATAGTCTTTGTCTTATCCATCATAGTCTTTATAATCGCCTATCGGTTTTATGGGAGATTTCTGAATCGCCATTTTGAGATTGACGACAACCGGGTGACACCCAGTCATACGGACTATGATGGTGTGGATAAAGTACCAACAAAAACCGCTGTTTTACTAGGACATCATTTTTCTTCGATTGCCGGCGCAGGACCGATTGTGGGACCGATCATTGCAGCAGTGGCATTTGGTTGGGTCCCGGCCATTTTGTGGATTATCATTGGGTCAATTTTTATAGGCGGCGTTCATGACTTTTCATCGCTAGTGGCTTCCATCAGGCATAAGGCGCGATCCATAGCAGAAATCGCAAAGGAATACATGACACCCATGTCCTATAAATTGTTCCTGATATTCATATGGCTTTCCATGGTTTATATTTTAATCGTCTTTGTCGATTTGACATCCTCGACATTCGTTGCTCACGGAGAAGTGGCCAGCTCATCCACATTTTTCATCCTTTTGGCGATTGTCTTTGGAATAGTATTATACAGGTATAAAATATCTCTTGTCAGGGCCTCACTGGTATTTGTTCCTTTAGTATTCGTAGCCGTATGGCTTGGACATCAATTTCCATTGGGTTTGGAGAGCTTACCGGAATACTTTCAATCAAATCCCGGCCGGGTGTGGAATATAGTTCTAATAATCTACGCTTTTGTTGCGGCAATTTCACCTGTCTGGATTTTACTGCAACCCCGCGATTATCTTTCTTCATTTTTGCTCTACGCGACATTGTTGGGGGCATTTACCGGGATCATCTTCGGAGGTTTTGATTTTCAGTATCCTGCATTTACCACCTGGTCTGATATAAACAGGGGCACACTTTTTCCAATACTATTTATCACCATTGCCTGCGGGGCCTGTTCCGGGTTTCATTCCATTGTAGCTTCGGGTACCACTTCCAAACAATTAAATTGTGAGACTGACGCCAGAAAAATTGGTTATGGAGCTATGCTTATTGAAGGCCTTGTAGCGGTGATTTCACTATTCACCGTTGCAATGCTCATGAAAAATGATGATATGATTAACCAGGCTCCTTTGGCTGTTTTTGGAGCTGGAATGGGAAGTTTTCTTTCAGTCATTGGTATCCCTCTCGAAGTCGGAATTTCATTTGGCATTCTCGCTGTCTCCACATTTTTACTGACAACCCTTGATACATCTACGCGACTCGCACGGTACATCCTTGAAGAGCTCCTAAATCTTAATGGTAAAAAGACGAGATATTATTCAACCGCAGCCACTTTAATAGTCCCCATCATATTTACATTTATCACACTTTACGACAACATGGGAAATCCTATACCGGCGTGGAAAGCTGTATGGCCTGTGTTTGGAGCCACCAATCAATTGCTGGCTGGTTTAGCCTTACTGGTTGTGTATGTATGGCAAAAGAGAAAGGGCAAACAGACTATTTTCATTTTGCTCCCAATGATATTCATGCTGAGTATGACGCTGTGGGCGTTGACACAATTAATCTATCAATCTGGTTTTACTTCCATTGGAATTATTTCTGCAATTTTATTAGTTCTTGCAGTAATATTAGTATTTGAAGCAGTGAAAATCGTATTCTTCAAGCCGATACCTGTGGCTACCAAATAATTTAAAACAGTAGTTCGTCCAGTGAATTGGATGCGACAAAGTGATAATTTGGCCTGGCATGTCCGTAAATCTTCAATGCCAAAAATTTTCCTTCTTCAGATTTTGAAAGCTCCGTATATATTGGCATTAAAAATTTGCGTCTGCCGGTTTCGGTGAGAAAGTTTGTCATTGCTCTGAAAGATGGTTGATACAAATGCCGTGCACAATGAACAAACCATACGCCGAGAATTTCAGCATTCCCGCTATTTGTAAAGCCGTACAGCTCGTCTAACCTAATCATGGATTCCTCCGAAAGATCCTGCGGCAGATTTTTTATAAAATGTATCCATTCATGGGTGGACCACAGTTCTGTATGAAAAGCATCTAAACTTTCATCTTCCCTCCATGAATTTAAAGCATTATCAACATTAATAAATCTTGCAGAATTTACTTGTGGCAAGCTCTTTGGCAAGCCTGTTCCGTAAACCCATTCATTTATATCCCCCACGGGTTTTAAACCATTATTTTTAAAAAGGTGTTCATCAAGATAAATCAGGAATGCTTCCGTATTGTTGGATTTAAAAGCATATTCTTTAAAATACTCCTTTAAAAATGAATCAAATATTTCCTTTCCCACGTTTTGCTCAAGGTATTTCAAAAAGAAGTATCCCTTGTCATAAGCGATGGTAGTCACACCATCATCAGGATTTCTTCCTTCCAGGTTCAGCTTTAATTTTGTATCATCAGCCTTTCCTTCATTCATGAATGATTCCACTTCCTCTTGTAATCCCTGCAAACTCAAAGAGGATAGCATTTCCGCATAGTCGCTCCCTTTCAATGCTTCCATGATTCTATGTTCAAAATAAACGGTAAAACCTTCATTGAGCCAGAAATCATTCCATGTGGCATTGGTGACCAGATTTCCCGACCATGAATGTGCAAGTTCATGAGCGACCAGGGACGTAAGCGATCTGTCTCCGGTAATGATGGTAGGGGTGGCAAATGTTATGCGCGGATTTTCCATACCTCCAAATGGGAAGCTCGGTGGGAGGACTATCAAATCATATCGATCCCATTGATATTTTCCATAAATCCCTTCGGCTATTTCAAGCATATCCTCCATTTCCTGGAATTCATATTTCGATTTTTCAATCATGGAGGATTCAGCATAAACGCCGGTACGATTGCCAATTGGGGTAAAATCAAATTTTCCTGCAACCAAAGACATCAGGTAGCTGGGTATTGGCTGATCCATTTTGAAATGATAAACTCCGGTACCATTGGATTTTTGTGGATTTTCTGCACTCATCAATGCCAGGTATCCTTTGGGAACGGTTACTTCAGCAGTGTAGGTAAATCGAATGCCTGGAGAATCCTGCAAAGGGATCCAGCTTCTGGCCAATATCGCCTGCGATTGGGTAAATAGAAATGGCTCTTGTTTATCTGCAGTTTGCTCAGGTGATAGCCATTGAAGCGCTTCTGCTCCTGTTGAGGTCGAGTACTTTATAATAATTTTTTCATCATTGATACTGACAGGTATTTCCAAGGCAGATCCTAAATATTTATCTTCTTCATGAATTATATAGTGTCTCTTTTAAATCATGTAACTAAAAGATTATCAATAAATTAAGGTCAATTTTTTATGTGAATCTTTTCGCTATTTATTAGGTTTTTTCAGTTAAAATGCAGATATTCAGGCTATTAACGGTCAGAGATTCGC
>JAJRQT010000146.1 GCA_024280115.1 Bacteroidota bacterium
CCTTTGTCCCAAACTTAGTTTTGAAGGCTTCTCTGTCCAATTCTTTTAGTAATTTCATATGCAATATCTTTTCTATAAGATACAAATTAATTACCTGGTTAACAAGCGTTTGAGACTTAAATGGGTAACCCTATACAATGTTTAAGTATATAGGGATGTATGAAGAAGCAATGGTTTTTGAAGAAAAACGTATGGCCTTAGATCCTGATTATCACCTACAAAGTATGGCTTTTTTATTAAAACTCATGGGAAGACAAGAAGAGGCGTTTAATTATTATTTAAAAGTTTATGAAAAAGATACTAGCAATTTTAGTTATAGAATTCAATTGGCCGAAGCATATTCATATTTGAACCAATGGGAATCCGCTGAAAGTTATTATGAACAGGGTTCGGCACAAATGGCTACTATCGATAAAGATATATTTAAAACACGTTCTTCTTTTTATTTCAGATATGGATACGTTTTGTGGAAACTTGGAAAAAAGGAAAAAGCCACAGAAATGTTTGATAAACACATCAAAATCGTTCAGACTCAAATTGATAATGGAAGTGAATACCGTGGTCACATATATGATTTAGCAGCTTCATATGCATTTATAGGTGAAAAGCAAAAAGCCATTGAATTACTGGATAAAATTCCGTTTTGGTTTGTTACTTACGGCTTGATTCGGTTTGATCCAATGTTTGATCAGATACGGGATGATCCGGCCTTTCAAAAAATAATTCAAAAACAGACTGATGAATTGATGGCCGCACGCGAAACTTTGCAGTTGGAAGCATATTCAGATGACATTAATCGCGTACTTAATCGATAATTAGTTATACCCTCATAAACAGCAGTTAATAAAAAAATCCCAAAGCAGTATGCCCATGGATTTTATCAGTTAAAGGTTCTATGTTTGCAGGCTGTTTATTTTTCTGGTGGTAATAATACAACATCAATCACCTGAACAACACCATTTGACGCTGCTACCTTACCTAAAACTTTTGCCCCGTTTACATAAATTATTTCATCAATTAGCTAATCCACAAACTTGAACCAATGAAATCATCTGAAAGTGATTTTTTATTTTCAGGTTGCAACCAGGATGATTCGATGCCAAGTAATATGAGTTTACAGATTTCCTTTTTTGTAAAACCACAATCCTGTTCCAGCAATCTGTATTCTTTTTCAAGTGAAGTATCGAACATTTTAGGATCATCAGTATTAACGCTGACAACAATTCCCCTATCAAAACATGCCCGTATCGGGTGATTGAAAATACTGTCAACCACACCGGTCCGAACATTCGACATTGGACACATTTCAAGTGGGATTCTGTTCTCAGTCAGATAATCAAGAAGCTTATGATCGTTTATTGCATTTGTACCGTGCCCAATCCTTTCTACCTGGAGATCAAGCAATGCACTCCAGATGCTTTCCGTACCTGCTCACCGGCATGAGCATTTGTGTGAAATCCCATTCTATGGGCTTCTCGGAAAAGTCGTTTAAATAATTCCGGAGGAAATTCATGTTCTGATCCACCAATTCCAATTCCGATAACACCCAAATCTTTCACCTCCTTAAGTTCTGATAGGGTAATTAACTCGGATTCTTCTCCATAATCCCTAACTAAATCAGCAATGAGTGTGATTTCAATTTCTTTTACTCTTGATAATCCTTTTCTCACCGACTGTGTCAGCTCCTGGCAATTGAGACCATACTTTAAGAAAAGTGATGGTGAGAAGAAAAGCTCGGCATATTTTATATTTTGACAGGCAAGATCACATGCAGTTTTTTCAGCAATAAAGGTAAAATCTTCATACTCTTTTAAGAACTGATTTTTCCAGGACCAGGCTTCAATGAAGTGAGAAAAGCTTGTGTATTTGAATCGTTCCTTGAGTGAATTTACATCCGGAACTGAACGATCTCCTCCATATTTTTGGACTAATTCAAATAAGGCTGAATCTGGAATTGCACCTTCAAGGTGGATGTGTAATTCAACTTTCGGTATTTCCTGATACCAGGTCATTTATTTCCCTTTTTCATTTTACACGCTGGTGCGCATTTGCAATGCGTGCCCATTCACTCAAGTGCAAATACTCTGAATAACAAGTATATAATAATATAGGAATACTCAGTCTTTGCCTTGCCTGTCAGGCAGGATCTTCGAGAGACTCTGAGAATAATGATATCGCCATTAATTCGTCACCCTTTTCTGTTCTTCTTCTGACCCAACAGATCGCTTCCTGACAGCTTTAATGTTTCTATTACCAAATTTCTGAGTATAGGTTATATTAAATATCCGATCGTCAAATTTGTAATGCATGCTCGTGTAAAATGGAGCGCTATCATCTGTTTCCCATCTATGTTGATTTTTCTCAAAAATGTCATTGCAAGAAAACCGTAGCGTTCTATCGTTATTAAACTCTTTTTGAATGCCAAAATTGACAAAACTTCTCGAAAGGACATTCATATAACCATTTATGACGGGAGATACATAAAACCCTGATAGTTCCAATGTAAATTTATTAGGTAGTTTAAATGTCATCGTGGAATTGAACTGATATCCAATCTGACTTCTTTTATATATTTCATGATTTATGTCCGTGGCAATTAATTGCCAGTGACCCGAGAAGTTATTTTGCATCTCCCACCAATCCGTCACTTGAAAAGGAAATGTGATGGTGGTAGCCACGGTCTCCCTCCGGTCAATATTGTCGGATATGAGAAGCATGATATTATTTCCCGGATCATATTTAGGTTGAAAGTTGAGAATCGCGTTTTTGTCATGACTGTATTGCAGAGAAAAAATAAAATTTTTATATGAGTAATCTCCTTTGATACTGTTGGTATATGCAGGGAGTATGTCGGTATTTCCAGTAAAAATTGTGTACGGATCTATAAGCAAGACGAATGCAGAAATCTCGTTAAATGTTGGCCGGGTTATCCTTCGACCATAAGAGAGTTGAATAAGATTGTTTTTGTTTATCTTCCGGGACAAGTATAGTGTCGGAAAGAAATCTCCGTATTTCCGATCAACCAAACCATCCTCGTCCAAAGTGCTCAGATAGGTAGCTGTATGCTCAAAGCGAAGTCCTGCGTTGAGAGTTGTGTTTTCATTAATATCTATTTTCCAAGATGAAAAGGCTGCATAAATATCTTCTGTAAGTTCTGAATAATCGCTAAAAAATTCATTCATGATCCAGTCATCCTTCTTTTTTTCTTCAAATTCCACATCGTTGATCAGGTCTGATAAAGTTCCTTTTATTCCGGATTCCAGCAAAACTTTAGAGCCAATTTTCATGGAATAATTGAGTTTTGCTACCCAGATATTGATAGGCATCGATTTTGATATTAGATTTTCTTCCCTTCTTAAGAACATTCCCCAATCATCAAAATAGTCATTAATATAGTATCCGGGATTGTAATTATCGTATCGAAGGTAATCCAGATCTATATAAATCACCTGGCCTTTTTCGAATGTATGCTGAAGGTTAATATTACCCATAATTTGATTCCAACGATTATTTCCCTTTCGGTTTAATTCAACAAGCGAATCAGGTGAAACTGAATAATTAAAAAATGAATGTGTGGAGGAATATATTTTAAATTGTGAGTTATATCCACCTACCAAAACGCCCAGTATTGTTTTATCATTTAGAAGATAATCAACTCCAAGCCGGTAATTATGAGCTGTTGGGTTTGAATATCGATCCATAGAAGAGGACAATGTAAGCTGTTGGTCATTAGTTGTTTCCCTGTAAAGGTTAAAGAATTGATCCGCTTTAACTGAATTATAAGAGTAATTACCGAATATGCTTAATTTCTTTGCCTGGTGATTAAAATTCAGACTTGTACCTGTTCTAAGGCCGGATCCATATCCAAGGTTAACCATTACTGATCCGTTGGTGCCTAACCCTATCGCTTTTTTCATAACGATATTGATGAAACCCGCATCACCGTCCGCATCATATTTGGCGGGAGGCACGGTCATGATCTCAATTTTTTCAACATCCCCGGCATTGATCCCTTCTAGCATTTGATAAACTGCTGATATATCCATCCGGCTTCTTTTACCATTCATAAGTACGATAACTCCGTTTTTTCCTCCTAAAGAAAAGGAGTAGTTTTGGCGATTCACAAAAACACCAGGTGATTTTTCCAGTATATCAATTACAGACTGACCAGAGGAAGTGATGCTGCTTGAAATATTTATTACCATTTTCCCAATCTCCATTTCATACAGTGGTTTATCAGCTCTGATAACGACTTCATCAAGTTTTTGTATATCCTCCGTGAGTATGATATCTTCTAATATGAGTTTTTTTTGCTCGCCAAAATTAAGGTCAGAGAAATAGGACTTAGCATACCCTACCATATAGGATTCAATGATATATTCTCCTTTGGAAACTTTTGAAATTGTATAATAGCCTTCTCCGTCCGTAACTGCTCCTTTTACCAATATGGAATCAGATTTATTAATTAATAAAACATTGGCGAAAGGTACGCCGGCGTCATTAACATCTTCAATTCTTCCGTTTATGCTGTATTGAGAAACTCCCGGAAATGATATGGCTAAAAAAAATAGGCCAAAAACCAATGGCAACGGGAAACTATTGTAAGGATGTTTAATACATTGGCAAGCCATAATACTTTTCGCTTTACCTTTCATCATCCTAAGTTTTTAGGTTATCAATGAATTTCGTTAAGATTGAACTATAGAATATTTTTCAATGCATGAGTTCCAACCCGATGTCGCGCATTTGCAATGTGCCCCCCATTAATCATGCGCTAATTCGCTGGGGAAATATCATACAATAAAGGGATACTCAGAGTCCTCTTTGAGAGACTCCGAGCAAGTATCCGGTAGCTCATAAGTTTCTACCTTGCAGGCAGACTCGTAGAGAGACTCTGAGTGGGGATAGAGATTTCAATCCCCCCCAGAATCTAACTTCTCTATGGCCGCGCTTCCAGGATTAAGTTGAATGGAGTATCGGTAGCTCTTCGAAAGCGACTGAAACCACCTGACGTGACTACATCCCTTAATCGTTTTTCACCGGCCTGGGCGCCCAAACCAAGTCCCACCTCCTGGCTAATTGAGCTGGGTGTACAAATCATCGTCGAAAAAGCATAATAGGCCCGTCCAACCGGATTAAGATTTTCCTGTAAGGTATCATTGGCAAAAGGCTCTACAATCATGCACGTACCATCCGGTTTCAACGCTTTAACTACATGAGCACATGCCCCAACAGGATCACCCATATCGTGCAGGCAGTCAAAGAAAGTGACCAGGTCGTACCCATTAGCCGGAAAGGTCTTTGCAGAGGCCATTTTAAAAGAAATATTATTGACGCCTTCTGCTTCAGCCTGTGCAGATGCATGTTCCAGAGATTCTTCATGAAAATCATAGCCAATAAACTCTGAGTTTGGAAATGCCTGTGCCATCACAACCGTGGACACGCCATGTCCACAACCTACATCGGCGACATGAGCCCCCTTTTGCAATTTTTCTTCAACTCCATCCAGGGCCGGAATCCAGGCAGAAACCAGGTTGGCTTTATAAGATGGTCTGAAGAATTTCTCAGTACCACAAAACAAACAACCATCGTGATCTCTCCAGGAAACCCCTTCACCCGAACGAAAAGCATGCTCGATTTTGAGTTCGTCCTGGTACATGGATGAAACAGCATAAAAAGCGCCGGTCATAAGCACGGGGCTTTCCTCATCGCCAAAAACTGCGGTTTGCTCCGGTGTCATAGAAAACTTTTCACTGTCAGCATTGTAATCAATGTACTCGGATGCCGCTTGCGCAGATAACCATTCCCGAACATACCTTTCTGTGGTTGCTGTTTTTTCTGCGAGTTGTTCAGAAGTCATAGGACCATTTGCAGCAAGCGCTTTGTAGAGACCAAGTTTGTCTCCCATTATAATCAGAGCGCCATTAGCTGCCGCTCCCATTTCCGTGACCATTTTGCCCAGAAATTCATTCAATTTTTCTTCATTTAATTCCATGATTATAAATTTAGGTGGTTAATTGCTTCAACTTTTGAAGCGTCTTTTTTTTGGTTTTCTGTAAATTATTATGGTTTGTTAATTTCTATGGTTAGAAGTCAACATCGCCTTTAGCAGATTTTTCAAAGCGTTCCGCATTTGTTTAAAATTGTCGTAGCGAAAGCTACAACTATGAAATATTTATTTTCTCGATTATTAGGGAGTCTTATGAGCGAGAAGCCAAAGCCAGGTAGTAATTCTATCTTCTTAGTACACTATCGAGTGACTCGGAGGGGTGCTGGTGTACATTTTAAAAGCGAATCATCTTGTCAAGCAATCAAAATGCATTTTTATCAACCTCTTTTTTTGTTTGATAGCAGTGAAATGGATTTAATTGAGGCTATTTTGACCACTCGTTCACTAGAGAATATAGATTGCTCATATATTTACTCCGGAATTCTCGTATGCCACATTGCGTTACCCTGGCATTGACCCCAAGATGGCTCGTTTGATACATAAAATCTCACTTCTACAAAACTGTAAAGTTGTTTTGATAGATTTATTAATATTTCCATATCTTCCTTAGGTATATCATCAAGGTCAATTTCTTTAACAGCAATGGCTTCTTCTGATATTTGCTTAGAGAGACTTTGAATCAATTTAGCCGATTTAGATAAATATTGATCCGCATGATTTGTTTTAAGGAAACGCTTTGCAAAATCTTCTGCAATTAAATGATCCCCTACAGTCCACGGACCAATAATATAGATTAGCTTTTTTAATGAATCTTCAGGACTTAACTCTGAAACAGTATCCGAAATACAACCAATTGTACCTGCAAAAGGTGAAAATGCAAGTAATCTGGAACTTTGGATTACAAATCGACGTCGAGTTACTATTTGCTTTGGTATCATATGTTTTTTCCGTTAAAATGCGCTGCTAACCTTAAGGCTAAGGCAACTATAGTTAAGGTTGGTGGATTGGAACCCATATGAGGGAACACGGAATTGCTGACTAGGTGAAGATTATCCAATCCAAAAACCTTAAGGTCAGAATCACAAACACCTTCATCTGGACTTTTTGCCATAGCGGTTGCGCCGGAAGGGTGATAGCCAAAGCCATATCCTTGTGGAATAGTTGCTGAGACATTTCTCGCCCCCATTGCTTCTGCTATTTCAGGCGCCAGTTCAACCAACTTGCCAGGACCTCTGCGATCCCAATCTGTCAACTTCATCGTAATTTTCGCAATTGGGGATCCATGTGCATCGAATTTGTTTTTGCTAAGCTCCAGTATCCCTTTACCTTCTATTTCAGTCATTGCCCAAAGAGTAGCCATTTGGGGAATACTATTGCGGAGACTCTCAATAGAAAAGTTATTGTTATCAGTTGACCACATCGCCACCTCATTTCCTACAGGAATCCAATCTATGGAGGGTGAAACAACCATTGTAATAGTTGGTTGTTCTGTCCTATCTGAATGAGTACGAAAATGGTCTGAAACCATTGTTTCATAACCGAGCCGACTTCCTACAGACTGACCAACATCGAAAGTGACATAAGGAGTGGGATGATCGCTGAATCCACGACCAAGTTGTCCGCCCATATTTCCAAGCCCATCTTTGTGGATACCATTATCTGCAGATAGTAAGAGCATCCGGGGTGTTTCTACTCCACCCACCGTAACAATAAATTGACTGGCAATTATAGTCAAGGACGTTTTTTCTTTAATACGTATGGCGTGAGCAGCAATGATTTTATTGCCTTTCGCATTTGTCTCAAGTTTACGTACACTGATATTTTCCAGAATTGAAACATTTGCATATTTCTCAAGAATTGGAACATGAACGCGATCTGGTGAATAACGAGCGCCGGGCGGGCAAAACTTGCATGCACGACACGCCAGACAGGCCGAACGGCCACGGTAAGGAATGGAATTAACAGCACGTGGACAAGAGTGTCCCGTAATTCCTAAATTCTCTAGCGCAGGCCCAAAAATCGAACTATCAAAATAGGAGAACGCGTGAGCCGGCATCGGAAATGGACCAGATCTTGACGAGGCATAAGGATTATCATCGTTTCCCGAAACGCCAATTTCATTTTCAGCCTGCAGGAGCCAGGGTTCCAGTTCGGAATAGCTTATAGGCCAGTCACGACCATATCCATAAAGTGTTTTAACACTCATGTCTTGTGCAACCGGGCGCATCATGATGCCTTCAAAATGAAGCGCTGTGCCTCCTATTCCAAACAATCTATAATTTGTCCACTCTACAACCTGATCTCCTGTAGTTGCAGAAGTGAGTGGAGTTATAGCAGCAGGATCGGTGTTATCATTGTAATCTGCAAAATCATTTATATCCTCCTGACTTTTGAGTCGCATATTCGTGCGATCTTCTTCAGAAAATCGAGGTCCTTGGTCAAGTATTACAATTTTCTTACCTGTAGCTGCCAATTTGGTTGCCAGGATAATCCCGGCGATACCTGCACCGACGATACAGAAATCTGCTTTTAATTTTTCATTCATTTCATGATGAATTAAGTTGTTGAGTGATTTGTAAATTACAATTTTTTGTTGAAAAAGTGTCTGACTGTTTCAGAGCGGAACAGTTTCATTTTTTCTGATTAACTGAGTGTATATAAATTTTCCATTCTCTAATCTGATTTTTTTATTTGTCCCAAAGTGTTATGTTTTAGTAATGTGGTCATTCTTTATTTATCCATTCTAATGCTTGTTTTAACATTTCGGGATCAATTGTATGCTCCCCATCAAAAGAGTGAAAGCTAACATCGTAACCATAACTGACAAGGACTTCATTTGATTTCACCCCAAGTTCATACTTTGCGGCTTGATCTTTTGTTCCATGAGCAATAAATACCTTCAATGTTTTTGCCGGTTCAAGATATTTCTTTTCTAACCAGTTGGGCGCAAATTGTTCTGCCCCTAAGGGTTCAAAAATGCCAGGACCCGAAAAAATTATAATCCCTTTATAAAGTTGATGATTCTTTAAACCTGCGACATAGGAAAAAACGGCTCCCTGTGAAAAACCGAATAAGTAAATATCATCAATTTTGTACCGACCCTGTAGTTCCCTGACAAGATCCACAATGTAATCGTTGATTAATTCTGCTGCTTGTTCCCTGACTTTTAAATCCGGGGAACTCCATAAAGACCATTCATTACCTAATTTGTTTAATAGTATAGAGTAGGGACCTTGCGGTGCGGCATAAATGAAATTTACAGTTTTTACATCATCCCAGACCTTAATGAATGATCCGGGTGTTCCTCCCCCTCCATGAAGTCCAATAACAAGGGTGTGTGTGCTGTCAGGATTATAGTTTTCAGGTAACTTTATATTACATTTAAAAAGCGACTTACTTTCAAAATAAAGTGAATCCGGTTTTGTATTGCCTAATTTAGATTCCTGACCTTTGACCAAATTTATTCCACTACTTATTAGTAGGATAAGTATTGAGATAAATATGCTTTGAAATACATTCATTTTCATAATGGGTTATATACAAATTTTCAATCTTCCAATTGTATGACTACATTCATTTCCTATTACTTTACTTTTATGGCCTTTTCCTATAGTGTCTCCAACAAGCGTTATACTCCCTATACCAAATTGTCTGATTTCTCCATCACTAACTTCTGCTTCAATAGTACCCGAAAGGTAAAAAACAAACTGCCTTTTTGGTGTAGGATGCCATTCACCGATCCATCCTGGTAAAACACTCAGAAATCCATATCTTTTTGAAAAATTTAATTCGGAAGTGAATATTGGTGGCGCAGGAGGTGCAAAATCAATTTCATGTAAATCGATTTCTAAATCCTCAAAATTTGATCCGCCAAGTGAGTCTGTATATACTCTTACATATTTGAGCTTAGTAATTTTGATCGAATTTTCTTGCCCTTGTAAACTTCCGAACGAAAAGAGTGAGATAATTAGTAGCAACACGAAAATCCGATGATTTTTTAAGATTTGTATCATAATTAATCTTTTGTGATTACTAATCTGCTATGACGGCCAAGGCTATGAGTCGTGGTTTTTTGTTTCCATCAAGGTATCCAAGAACCGTGGAAAAATCAAAGAACTATTGATGAGAATCACCAAACAAACCATGGCTTATAGCCCAATGTTGGTAGTCGTTTATTAAATTAACTTCTTCATCTTTATTATAATGGATTTATTCCGCTTTGAGCATAGACCAATGCGCATGTACGACCTTCCAATCGTTATCCATTAACGCATACACAGAAGTTGCTTTCCACTTTGTCCCGGGCTTACCATCAAGTTTATAGGGATGGTATTGGAGAGTGATGATGGCGATATCTTGATATAACTGTACCTTGGGATTAATAATTTCATATGTGTGTTTAGAAATCATACCAATGCTATCCAATTTCGCCGCGTATGCACGAATGGCTGGCAGTCCATCAATTCGATTATGAGCGCCTATGTCATCGATATAAGTGGCTTCATCATCAAAATGTTTTGTATATCCTGTAACGCTTCCATCTGCCCAGCTGTTCAACGCATCTTTTTCTTTCTCCAGTATAAATTGTTCAATTTCAACGGATGATTTTTCCGGCTCCCCATTATTTTCCACAGCATCTTTTTCGGGTACAGTGCATGCGGATAACAAAAAGAGAATAATCCAGATGTTAGTTAACCTTTTCATAATATATGTATTAAAAGATTAAAAGCCACTTTGTGAGTAATATACAATTAGCATGACCACAAACGGTCATTGATAAAATGTGTTTTAATGCATTTTTATCTTATGTTGAACCGTTTTTATTATTCTAAAGAATTTTTCTTTTTATATAAATATCTCATCTGTGGCAGTAAGGCAACGATAATAATTAAAATTGCGTAAAACATATAAACCGTATGTAACCAATGTACGACTCCTTGAAGAAATATCAATTCGATATGTACCCAGCCAATTAAGATAAAAGCAATATAAATGCTGTATGTCCATGACCAGTGCATATCTATAAATATATTGATTTGTTCAGCCAGTTTGGATTCTGGTTTTTTGAGCAAAGCAATTATCAGCAATAAAGGAATAATACCAAGTACAATAAATAAAATAATTCCTGGTATCAAATAGCTATTAAAAGGAATATTTTTAAATTCATATAAAGGTATTCCAATCAACGCTCCTGTAGGAGAAATTATTAGTACCACACCGCCTCCAATTGCCCCCAATCCGAGGAATCCTAATACAATCAAAAAGATATTTCGTATTTTATGGAATCTGATAACATTTACTTCATTTTTTTTCATTTGTCTCTTATGGTTAAATGGTTTGTAGCGGTTTGGCTATACGTAGTGCGAGTTTCCGAAGCACTTCACTTTCATTTTACTACCAATTTTATTTACTTGTATAATCTTTCAATTTACGATAAACCCCGCATTATGTATAGCCTTTATTGTAGGTAGTGGGTATTTACTTTTTATGTGCAATAAATAGATGAACACTTCCAAATCCACCTACTGAGACATCCTTATAGTCAGAGTTGTGTTTAATTAACAATGAATTTATATCCTTAATGATATCGCCAAACTTTTCCCAAAGTCTTACCATCATATAACCAAATCTGCTTCTGTTATTAGGGTAATCAAAATCCACAAGCAAAAGACATCCATCTTTTTTTAGTACCCTTTTTAATTCACTCATCGCTTTTTCTCCACTCGGATAACCCGTGAAAGCCATTGTATTTATCACGGTATCAAACGTATTATCCGGAAAAGGTAATTTCTCAACATTACCTTGGAATAATTGCGCTTTTATATTTATTTTTTTCATCTTAATAGTAGTAATTTCAAGCATTTTTTCATTATAATCAATGCCGTAAATTTCATATTTGTCTGAGGCATATTGTGTCATTAAATATCCACTACCAAATGAAACTTCTAAAATCTTCTCACCATGTATATGCGGTATAACCATCTTAATCCATTTTTTCCATAATGGAAATATTGTCATAAATGCATCATAGCCTTTTGCCATCCAGTTGTACTCTTTATTCATTTTGTCAGTATAGTCAGATGCAATTTTTGATACATCTGTATAATTAATTTTTTCTTGTTTTACTTTTAACATTTTGAATCATTTAATAAAATTGAATTTCTTTTTCTATAACAATCAAAATACGCAAATCTCTAATTATTAACGGCTTGAATATTTGCATTTTAAGTGAGTTTTCCATGCATAACACAAGTGAGATTCATAAAAGTTTTCAATAATAACTTACTAATATTCTAGAAGTATTAAATCTTTTCAGAAAACCTATTTAGTCACATCAATTATTATCCTACCGTATGCATACTGTTGCACAGCAGGGGCGATATGATGTTGCCCTGTGGTGTCCCCTTTGTATTGCGATGAAGTGTTTGACCATCTACTATCCCAACTTTCAGCCATTGGTTTACCAAACGTAATATCCATTTGTCCTTAAGCCGTTTTGCCAGTAGCTCCCTGAGAATCTGATGGTCGAAGTTATCGAAACAGCCTTGTAGGTCTGCATCCAACACCCACCTGATTTTCCGTTTCATACAACCATCCCGCACTTGTTTTAGTGCCTGGTGGGCTGATCGTTTCTTCCGAAATCCGTAGGAGAAATCATAGAAATCCTGTTCATAAATATTGTTCAGGATGTCCGTCACTGCGCGCTGTGCAATCTTGTCTTCAACGGTGCTTATGCCCAACGGCCTTTTCTTGCCCGGCTCCTTGTCTATCCACGTCCTTCGTATGTTGGGGGCTTTATACTCCCAGCTTCGAAGTCGTTTATAGAGATCGGCTATTCTTACAGGTAAGTTCAACTCGTAGTCGCCGCACGTCTGCCCGTCTATTCCCGATGCTGCTGTCTTACGCAACCTGCGGAAGCAGTTGGTCAGAAACTCCTCATTCATGTAATGAGCCAATGACGTGAATACCTCTCCGGGATTCTCCCGTGCTTTCTTCGCTATCATTGCAAATTTCGTTTCCCGTTCTGACTGTTCTCTGAGTACTGTCATGGTCTCCTTTACAATGTTCGTAATACCAGAACCCCTTCCCTACAATGGCTCGCTCTGAATGCACTTCGCCACCTACATGCGGTACTATGGGTAGGCTATGACTTCCGCTTGCCGTCTCTTTGGCTCCGGTTTTCCCTCGCCGCTGATACCTTGACACAGTACCACTTATTCTTATCGCTCGCTGCGCGGGTACTGCTGCGCTCGCCCGCCCGGTGTTTGTTTGTGATGGCACACCGTTATTACCACCTGTCCTGTAAGGAGCTTAACGGATCTCCCGAGTTTCGGGGATATCCTTGTATAAACATGCTCTGCTCTATGACCCCGGCGGTTCGCTTGGAATAACCACCTTTTGTTCCAATCATTGCTGCCTGGATATTCCGGTGATACTGACCCCTCTTCCGGTGATGTTGACCCCCTTGGTGGATCAAGGTTCAAAGAACTCGATGGTCTGACAATATTACCGTTTTTTTCTTAAACTTTCACCTTTTAATTCTATGC